>JAPOLW010000292.1 GCA_029976905.1 bacterium
CCGCACTCGATGAATCTGCCGAAATTCGACCGGCCCCCGGCCATCGTTCTGGGGCTGGGTCAGAACGGTCTCGCGACCTGTCGGGCCCTCGGCCGGGTCGGCGTCCCGGTCATCGGGATCGATACCGACCTGGACCAACCCGGAGCGAAGACCCGGTATTGTACCAAGGTCCAGTGCGACGACTTCGTCAAGGCCGGGCCGGGCCTGGTTGCGACCCTGCAGGAGATCGGCCGCTCGCTCGACCACAAGGCCGTCCTGATCCCCAGCGGTGACCTCAACGTGCAGATGATCTCGCGCCATCGCGAAGAACTCGACGAATGGTTTCTCTACCGTCTGCCGCCCAAGGAGGTTCTCGAACTCTTCCTCGACAAGAAGTCGTTCTACAAGATTGCGATCGAGCGCAACTACCCGTTGCCACGCACGTGGTTCACCGACGAGGAGCACGACATCGACGCGATCGTGCGGGACATCGAGTACCCGTGTCTGATCAAGCCGTTCCAGCCGACCGCGAATTGGCGCGACACCTTCGACACGCGTCTCTTCCTCGCCGACTCGGCCGACATGTTGCGCTCGTTGTACGACCTGATCTTCCCCGTCCACCAGGACCTGATCATCCAGGAGTACATGCCGGGTGACGACAGCCAGGTCGTCTGGGGCGTCACCTATCTCGACGCCCAGCAGAATCCGCTCGCGGTCTGGAGTGGTCGCAAGCTGCGCATGTATCCGCGGGGTTTCGGCACCGCCACGCTTGCCGAGAGCCGGCACCAGCCGTGGGTGGCCGAGGAGGCCGTGCGCATTCTCCAGGACGTCGGCCACGTCGGATACGGTGTCGTCGAATTCAAGAAGGATCGCCGCGACGGGAGTTTCAAGATGACCGAGGCAACCGGTGGCCGGACGTGGTTCCCGCACGGCCTGGTCACGCGCTCGGGCATCAATCTGCCGCACATCTGGTATCGCGACGTCCTCGGCGAGGCCGTCGAGCCACAGACGGCCTTCGTGGACGGCATCAAGTGGATCCACGAAGAGCGCGACCTCAAGACCGTCATGCTCTACTTCCTCCCCGAGGGGCGGCTCACGCCGTGGACGTGGCTCAAGTCCTACGGCGGAAAGCGCACCTACGCCTACGGGGCCTGGGACGACCCGGGTCCGCTTCTGAACTCGCTCTCGCGGATCGTGGACGCCGGCTTCGGCCGCATCCGGCGGCGCTTCAAGCACAAGGAGCCCGAGCGCGAGCGCGCGCGCCAGGGGCGCCCCAAGGATCTGGAAGAACTTTTGTTGGCCGCCGACCCGACCGTGGGCCACCGTCTGCGCCGCGTGACCGTGGACTGAGGACGCCGTGGTCGAGCAGGGCGACGGCCCGCCGGTAAAGGGCCAGGGGGAAGGCGGACGCCTGCGTGAGGGGCCGGCGCGGGAACTCGTCGAGGCGTCGTTCGCACGCGAGATCGCCGATGCGCCGACTCTCTACCGGGGTCTGAGTCTCGCCGACCTCGCGCACGTCTTGATGCTCGTCGACGTCGGGGTCGTGCCGGAAGCGGACGGACGGGCGCTGCTCGGCCATCTCCTCGAACTTCACGAGGTGGCGCTCGAGGATTTTCCGCTCAACCCCACTCTGGAGGACGTCTACTCGAATCGCGAGGCGTGGGTGCGGGCCCGCGATGCGGACGTCGCGGGCTGGATGGGAGCCGGACGGCCCCGCCGCGAACCCGCGACGATTGCCTACCGCCTCGCGGTGCGCGACCGCCTGCTCGATCTGGCCGGCGCCACCGAGGGTGCCGCCAGTGCGCTCGTCGCCCAGGCGCGCGGGCACGTGCATACGGTGATGCCCGACTACACCTACCTGCAGCCCGCGACACCGACGAGTCTCGCCCACTATCTCCTGTCCTTCGTCTACCCGCTGCTGCGGGACCTCGAACGGCTACGCGAGGCGTATGGGCGCAACAACCGCTGCCCCGGAGGCATCGGGAACATCAACGGCTCACGCCTGCCGCTGGACCGTCGGCAGCTCGCCGCGCTGCTCGGTTTCGACGGGGCGATCGAAAATACCCGGGATGCCATGTGGCAGGTCGATCAGCCGGTGGAGATCCTATCGCAAGCGCTCACGCATCTGCTCCATCTCGATCGTCTCGCCGAGGATCTGCAGATCTGGAACACCCAGGAGTTTGGGCTCGTCGAACTGGCCGATCGGCATGCGCGCATCAGCATGATCATGCCGCAGAAGAAAAACCCCTACTCTCTGGCGTTCGTTCGTGGCATCACGGGGAGCGTGATGGGGCGCCTGGTCTCGATGACGGCGGTTGGAAAGACGCCGTCGGCGCAGATGGACAATCGAATCTTCGCCCTCGGCGAAGTGCCGCGCGCCCTCGATGACGTCTGCCGGACGACCCGCCTGATGGCCGGTGTGGTGGAGGGCCTTACCTTCGATACCGCTCTCATGGCCGCCCGGGCCGGTCGTGGCTTCACCCAGGCGACCGACCTGGCCGAGCTGGTCATGCAGAGCGATGGGTTGTCCTACCGTCAGGCGCATCGACTCGTCGCCCTGGCGGTCCGCCTGGAGATCGAGGCCGACCCCGACGCGCATCGCGTATCGGCGGCGCGGCTCGAGGCGGCGGCTGCGGAGGTTCTCGGCCGTCCGCTGCGCCTCGAGGCGGCGGCACTCCAGTCCCTGGCGGATTCGGCCGAAGTAGTCGGTACGCGCAAAGGTTTCGGTGGAGCGGCGGCCGAGCCGGTGGAGGCCATGATCGCCGAGTGTACCGAGGCGCTGCGCGAGCATGCTCTATGGCGGCGCAACACCACTGAATTCGTTCGTACGCAGGAAAATGCCCTGGTCGACCAGGCCCGCAGGCGGGCCGGGTCGGCTTGATGGGCCCACACGAAGACTCGAAGCCAGACGACCGGAGACCTACGATGCTCGATTTCTTTTCCCTCCCCACGCGCAGTGTGAAACCCCGTGACGTCGGAGTCACGCATGTGATCGACAAGGGCATGGGGCTTCGCCAGATCGAAGATCTGCTCGAGACCAGCTCGGGGTACATCGACATCGTCAAGCTAGGTTGGGGAACGGGCTACGTCACCCAGAACGTGGTCGAGAAGATCCGGGTCTACCGCGAGGCGGGCATTCCGGTCTGCTTCGGCGGAACCCTCCTCGAGGTGGCGATCCTGCAGAAACGGATGGATGCCTTCCGCGACATGGCCCTCGAAGCGGGCGTCACGCACGTCGAGATCTCAAACGGGGTCATCGACATGTCGATGAAGGAGAAGGCCCGCTACATCCAGGAGCTCAGCAACGATTTCACGGTTCTCTCGGAGGTCGGCAGCAAGGACTCCGAAAAGATCATTCCTCCGTTTCGCTGGGTGGAGATGATCCAGTCCGATCTCGACGCGGGATGTTGGAAGGTGATCTGCGAGGCACGCGAGAGCGGTACGGTAGGGCTCTATTTCGGATCCGGCGAAGCGCGCGCCGGCTTGATCGACGAGATTGTCGCCAAGGTGGATCCCGCGGATCTGATCTTCGAATCGCCGCTCAAGTCCCAGCAGGTCTACATGGTCCAGAAGCTCGGGTCGGAGGTGAACCTGGGCAATATCGCGGCGAACGAGGTGATTGCGCTCGAGACGCTGCGCCTTGGCCTGCGGGGCGACACGATGGCGGATTTCCACGACGTGGAGATCTGGAACAAGCGGCGCAATGCCGAGCTCGAGGCAGAGATGCCCAGGCCAGAGCGTCGGTCGCGCGGGGCGAAGACGACGCCTCCGAAGCCGCGTTTGAAGCGCGTCCAGTAACCGGCCGCGGTGCACGCTGGGGGGCGCGCCTTGGTCGACTCGCCGCCGTGACGACGCAGGGGTGGCCCGGTGCCGCGACCTCCCGGTTCCTTTAGCGCGCCGTGCGGACCAGGATGACGCTTGCGTTGTCCGAGCCGCCGGCCTCCAGGGCGCGTTGGATCAGTCGCGTTCCGATCTCTTCGAGCGTCGTCGGTGCGGCCAGTTCGGTCCGCAGCTGCAGGGGAGAGATCAGACCGGAGATGCCGTCGCTGCAGAGCAGATAGAGGTCGTCGTCCTTCCAATCGGCGCTGCCGCCACTCGGGGAGACGTTGGCCTCGATCCCCAGCGCGCTGTGGAGTTCGTTGGTGTGTGGCAGATCGAGCGGGATCTCCGCGCCGTCCGCGAATCGGGCCCCGAAACGCGTATGGTCGGCCGTCAACAACTCGAGGTGATCGTCCCGATGGCGATACAGTCGGCTATCGCCGACGTGGACCCAGGCGATGCGGCGCGCCTCGGCGGAGAGCAGCAGCGCCACGACCGTGGTTCCCATGGGACGGGTCGTGGTGCGGCCGGCCGGGCGGCCGGCGTCGAAGATCTCCCGGTTGGCGAAACCCACGGCCTCGGGCAGTCGGGCTCCCTCGACCGCGGCGCTCTCGCTGAAGAAGCCGCGCAGGCTCTCGACGGCCATGCGGCTGGCGACCTCGCCGGACTCGTGGCCTCCCATGCCGTCGGCAACGGCGAACAGGCCCAGGTCGGGGTAGCAGCCGATGGCGTCCTGGTTGGAGGCCCGGATCCGGCCGATCTCCGTTCTCGCGTACCACTCTAGATGCATGGCCCGTTCGTTGCGGTGCCTGGGCGACTGGTCGTACGGCGAGAACGAGCTTCGACCCAGGCTCGACAGGGGGTATATCGAACGGAGCATCACGGAGAAAGGCGCCTTCTCGACGAGGTCGCGTGGTCGCCGGCGACCACCGACGGCGCGTCCTTCCGGTCGCTCGAGGTCGAGAGGTGCCCGTTTTGTTGACAGCAGAGACGGATGCGTTCATTCTCACCCGACTCGGTCGGATCTGCGGTTGGCGTAGGTAGGCCGAAGGCCACGAGGTGGAGATGGTGGAACGAGGGGAGGTTCGGCGGCGGCGTGCTCCGATCGCCAGACCGGATGTTGGCGGCTCGAAGCCAGGCACATCCAGGGATGGAGCGAAGAAGCCGGTCGTTTCGCTCGCTGACTTGCCGCTCGCTCCACTGTACGAGGCCTCTCCGGTCGGGGTGATCATTGCCGACCAACAAGGGCGGATCCTGACCGCAAACCCGGCTCTGCGATCGTTGCTCGGTCGGTCCGAGCAAGAGTTGGTTGGCCGGGACGTCGGGACGTTGCTGCACGAGGACGATCTCTGGCCGGGCGTGGAGGGAGCGCACGTCCGATTGGCCGACGGCGCTGGGGGCCACCTGTGGGTCTATGTCTCGGAGGCCGAGGCGGCCGTTGAATCGGGGCGCGAACCGGCGCGGCTCATCCTCGTGCGCGATGAAAGCGAGGAGCGACGGCTTGCCCGGGAACTCGAAATCGCGCGGCACCGCTTCCGGCAGATTACCGAGAACGTACACGACGGGTTTTTGCTCCTGAGCCCCGATCTGCGGCGCGTCGTACAGGCGAGTTCGGGCGTTCGCGCGCTTCTGGCGGAGGATGGCGACCCGGCGGCACCGCCCTCGCTCGATTCGATCCACCCCAAGGATCGGCGCAAACTCGCGGGTGAGGCCGAGCGCATTCGAGCCGAGAAGG
>JAPOLW010000293.1 GCA_029976905.1 bacterium
GCTCTCCACGGCTGCCGAGAAGGTGGGCAACGCCGGGGACGACGAGAACGAGTGGTCGTGGGTCGACGAGGCCGTGCCGAGGGGCGTCGCGGAGCTCGCCGCGGCGGTCGAAGCCGCCCATGGGCGCGGAGTCCGCGTGCGCGCTCACGCCGCCGGAAAAGCCGCGATTCTTCGATGCCTCGATGCAGGAGTCGACGTCATCGACCACGCCGATGGACTCGATGACGAATGTATCGAGCGCCTCGTGGCCAGCGGCACCTTCATCCTGCCGAGTCTCTATTTGCCATATTGCCTACTGGCCCTGATGGGGGATCCCGTCGAAGAGGGCAAGGATTCGTATCGCACCGAGGGCGGGCGCGAGTTCGCCCACATGTGCTCGATGCTCGCCCGCGCCGATGCCGCCGGTGTTCGCATCGCGACCGGCGACGACTTCGGTGCCTACGGCGTTCCGCACGGGGAATACGCCCGGGAGCTCGAGGTCTACGTGCGATATGCTCAGGTATCCGCGCGCACGGTTCTGCGATGGGCGACCCGGGGAGGGGGCGCGCTCACGGGTTGGGACGATGTCGGTACGATCGAAATCGGCCGACGCGCCGATCTCGTCATCGTCGATGGAGACCCGACCGAGGACATCACGCTTCTCCAGGACGCCGATCGCATCGAGGCCGTTCTCAAGGGTGGCCGTTTCGTCAAGCGGCACGCCACCCTGGTGTGAAGCGGAGGGATGGATGGAGAAGCTCGTCTACTGTTTGTGGCGTCCCGAGGACGTCTCGGCCGATTCTTTCGGGGAGCGGCTGCGCACCGAACTTGCCGGTGAGCTCGAGGCGCACGGAGCCCGGAGGCTGCGCGTCTTCGTGGCCGACACCGCAGTGGCTGCGGGCGCGGGCCTGCGCTTGAGTGCCGAGCCGGCGCACAAGGAGGGCTGCGTGACCTTCTGGCTCGAGGCGTCTCAGGATCGCGCCGACCTCGAGGAGCGCATCGCCGCCCATGCGTCGCGGATCGCTGGCTATCTCGTCGTGGAGTCCCGGCCGATGGTGAACCCCGATGCGGCAAGGGGCCGCGGCGAACGGACGCCGGGGTGGGTCCAGGTGACCGGGATCGTACCGCGCGAAGGACTCTCCTACGACGAGTTCCTGCGCCACTGGTACGACGTCCACCGTCGGGTGGCGATCGAGACGCAGAGCAGCACCGGCTACGTCCGCAACGAGGTCGTACGGCCGCTCACGGCCGGCGCTCCGGGGTGGGCGGCGATCGTCGAGGAGACGTTTCCGATCGAGGCGTTGTCCGACCCGCGCGTCTTCTACGACGGGCGTGGATCGGAAGAGCGATTTCGCGAAAACGCCCACAAGATGCTCGAGAGTGTCCAGGCGTTTCTGGCGCTCGACCGGGTCGATGCGCACCCGATGAGCGAATACGTCTTCGGAGCCGATCGGTGAAGCGCTTCCTCTTCCCCGTCGAGGCAGGGCAGATCCTTCAGTTCGCCCGCGCGATCGGGGACCCCAACCCCGTCTACGCCGACCCCGCCTACGCCGCGCGCGGCGAAGTCGGCGGGATCGTGGCGCCACCGACCTTCACGCAGGCGGCCGACCACTACGACCCCGGATACGAACGCCGCCCGCAGCCGGGGCGTCCGTGGCTCGGCTCCGGAGCGGCGCCCATTGGTTCGACATCGGGTCCGATGAATACCGAAGGCGGCTCGGGCTTCCACGCCGAGCAGCGCTTCGAGTACCACCAGCCGGTCCGTCCCGGGCAGGTCCTCACGGTCGACGTGAAACCGGGACGCACCTGGACGAAGCAGGGGCGTCGTGGCGGTCGTCTCCGCTTCAACGAGACGATCCAGGAGTTTCGGGACGAGAGCGGCGCCCTGGTGGTGACGGCCACCTTCGTCGGTGTCACCACCGAGCGACGGGTGGAAGGATGACCCTTTGCGTGGCCGACGCCACCGTGGGGCGGGTCTTCGAACAGGTCGTCGTGGAGGACCTGAGGCGCACCCAGCTCGTCATGTACGCCGGAGCTTCGGGCGACTTCCACCCCTTCCACTCCGACGAGACCTTCGCGCGCGCGGCCGGCGCGCCGCGTGGCGTCTTTGCGCACGGGATGTGGACGATGGGGGCGAGCGGTCGGGTCCTCACCGATGCGGTGGGGGAGGGGCGACTCACGCACTATGCGGCGCGTTTTCTCGGTCAGGTCTGGCCGGGGGACACGCTCACCGCGCGGGCCGTCGTGGTCGGGGTGCGCCGCGAGGGCGACCGCTGGCTCGCCGACTTCGAGCTCGAGACGTGCAACCAGGAGGGCGAGCGGGTGCTTACCGGAACCGCGACCGCGCGCCTGGACGAGTGAGCTGGCATTGACGCTATTGCGGTCGTGGGGAAAGCTCGCGGGGACCATGAGCGGGTTGGGACGAGGAAGAGGCGTGGGCGCTGCGATCGGTGCGGTCGTCCTTCTCCTGGCCGCACCGGCTGGTGCGGTCGGCGGCTTCAAGACGGGTACAACGCTCGTTCGCGAATACACCTCCGGCGCCGAAGGAAAGGCCCGGCAGGCCGCCTACGTCGCCGGGGTTCTCGACGGCGAGCGCATCGTCGCCGAGTTCGCGAAGTTCCGCTCGCCCATTTGCCTGCCGCCGAACGTACCGACGGGCCACTTGAGCCTCGTCGTCCACGAGTGGTTGGAAAAGCACCCCGAGCGCCTGAACCAGCAAGCCGCCAATCTGGTTCTCGTCGCCGTGAAGGAGGCGTTTCCCTGCCAGCCCTAGGCGTTCGTGCGGGCGGGTCTGTCGTGGAGTAGACACCGGGAATGGATCCGACCTTCGAAGCCGGCGACCTCTCCACGCTCCTCGCCCTCGAGGCGACCGAAGACGATCGCTTCGTCGCCCAGGCGGCCGCCTATCCCTGGGGGCGCGTCTACGGCGGACTCGTGATCGCGCAGGCGGCCGCCGCCGCGGCCCGCACCGTCGATGCCGCCTACTTCATCCATTCCCTGCACGCGTATTTCATTCGCGGCGGGACGTCCGAGGAGCCCATCGGGTACGAAGTCGACCGCATCCGCGATGGCCGCTCCTTCTGCACCCGACGGGTGGTGGCGCGGCAGTCCTCCGGTGCCATCCTCAATCTTTCGGCGTCGTTTCAGGTGCACGAGGAGGAGGCGGCCGACGTGCAGAGCGTCTCCTTCCCCGACGACGTACCGCGCCCGGACGAACTTCCCGACTCGCCCTTGTCCTGGAGCCGCATCCTCGAGAACAAGTCCGTGCCCCTGGGGGACACCCGGGGGCGCGCCCGCAACTGGATCCGCGTGCGCGAACGGCTGGGCGAGGACCCGATGCGGCACGCTTGCGGACTCGCATACGCCTCCGATGACGTTCTCATCGACGCGGCGGCGCGCTGTCATCCGCGCTGCCCGGCACCCGATGACGAGGAGAATCACCACCACGACCTCTTCATGGCGGCGAGCCTCGACCACGCGATCTGGTTCCACCGGCCTCTGCGGGCCGACGAGTGGATTCTGCACGACGTCGAGGGGCAGGGCCTGCGCGGCGGTCGGGGGCTCGCCCGTGCGCACCTCTTCGACCTCGACGGGCGGCATGTCGCGTCGGTGACCCAGGAATGTCTGTTGCGCGAAAGGCGCC
This sequence comes from bacterium, assembly GCA_029976905.1. Classification (GTDB taxonomy): domain Bacteria; phylum Desulfobacterota; class Binatia; order UBA12015; family UBA12015; genus VGTG01. The sequence goes on from JAPOLW010000293.1 coordinate 3,623, forward strand.
CCGGATGACCCGGGCGCGACGTCGAGCCGTGATCTGCGGGCGGGGGACGCGATGAGCCTGCGGAGGCTTCTGGTCGCGAACCGGGGCGAGATCGCCATCCGCGTGCTTCGTGCGGCGCGTGATCTGGATCTGCCCACGGTGGCCCTCTACTCCGGGGACGACGCGCCTTCCCTGCACCGGCGCCACGCCGACGCATCCATCGCGCTCGACGGCGACGGCCCGGCGGCCTATCTCGACGGCGCGCAGATCGTAGCGGCCGCCCGGCAGGCCGAATGCGACGCCGTACACCCGGGCTACGGGTTCCTCTCCGAGAGCGGTGCGTTTGCACGCGCCTGCGTGGAGGCAGGGCTTCGTTGGGTCGGCCCGCGACCGGAAACCCTCGACCTCTTCGGGGACAAGGCGCGGGCCCGCGCCCTGGCCGAGGACGCGGGCATCACGGTGCTGGCCGGCACCCACCGTCCGACGGATCTGGCAGAGGCGCGTGCGTTCTTCGATCGGCTGGGCGGCGCGCCCATGATGATCAAGGCGATCGCGGGCGGCGGTGGTCGGGGCCTGCGCGTGGTGCGCGCGGCGGACGAGCTGGAGACGGCCTGGACCCGATGCCGCTCGGAGGCGCAGGCGGCCTTCGGCAACCCGGAGGTCTACGTCGAGCAATGCCTCGCGCACGCCCGGCACGTCGAGGTCCAGGTGATCGGCGATGGGCAGGGAAGCGTGGCCGTGCTCGGCGAGCGTGAATGCACCTTGCAGCGTCGCCACCAGAAGCTGGTGGAGGTGGCGCCGGCCGCTTCTTTGTCGGCGGCGCTGCGGGAGCGGCTCTACGTGGCCGCGGAGCGACTTGCCGCCGCGCAGGGATACGAAAGCCTGGGCACCTTCGAGTTCCTGGTCGACGCCTCGGGCACCGACGCGTACGCCTTCATCGAGGCCAATGCCCGCCTACAGGTCGAGCACACCGTGACCGAGGAGGTGTGCGGAATCGATCTGGTGGCGGCGCAATTGGAGATTGCCCGGGGACGCACGCTCAGCGAACTCGGCATCGAGCCGGGGCGCGTGCCGCCGGCGCCACGCGGTAGCGCGGTACAGGTCCGCGTGAACATGGAGACCATGACCGCCGAAGGCGAAGCGCGGCCGTCGGGGGGCACCCTCACCGTCTTCGAGCCGCCGTCGGGGCCGGGCGTGCGCGTCGATACCTTCGGGTACGTCGGTTATTCGACCAACCCGCGCTTCGACTCGCTGCTGGCCAAGGTCGTCGTGCGCGCGGCCGACACCGACCCGGCGGCGGCGCTCCGGCGCGCGCACCGGGCCCTCGGAGAATTTCGCGTCGAGGGCGTCCCGACGAATCTGCCCTTCCTGCGTGCCCTGCTCGCCCATCCCGACGTTCTCGCCCACCGGATCCATACCCGCTTCGTGGAGGAGCAGGCGGCCGATCTGGCCCGTCAGGTCGCCGCGGACCCGGGTGCCGCACCGATCGCGGAGGCGGGAACGACGGCCGCCGAGCGCGCCGGGGCACGTGTGGACCCGGGGGATCCCCTGGCGGTTCTGCGACACGGGAAGGGCGAGGCGGGCGTCGCCGGGGCGGCTCCGAAGAGGGCCCGGCCGGCATCGGAGATCGAGGCGCCCGCGGGCACGCAGGCGGTGCGTGCGCCGCTGCAGGGAACGATCGTCGCCCTCGAGGTCGCCCCGGGACAGGAGGTCTTTGCCGGCCAGTCGCTGCTCGTGATGGAAGCGATGAAGATGGAGCACGTCGTCGCCGCCCCCTTTGGCGGCATCGTGCGCTCTCTCGCCGTCGCCGAAGGGGACACGGTCTTCGAAGGGCACGGACTCCTCTTCCTCGAGGAAGCGGCGGTGGCCGCCGTCGACGCGGCCCCCGAAGCCGGTGAGGACCTCGACCGGATCCGTCCGGATCTC
>JAPOLW010000294.1 GCA_029976905.1 bacterium
AGACCTTCGGGCGCACCAGTCGCGAGATTCTTCTCCGATTCTGGGGCGATGGGCTCGATGAGGCGCGGATGCGCGCGATCGATGACCACAAGGAAGCTCTCTATCGCGAGGCGATTCGGAAGGATTTTCCGGCGATGGAAGGCGCGGTCGAACTCATCGACGATCTCCGGGCGGCCGGCTTCCGGTTGGCGGTCGGATCGTCGGGGCCACCGGAAAACGTGGCGTTGTCGCTGCGCGGACTCGAGCGAGTCGAGGCCTTCGAGGTGGTCGTGACCGGGCGGGATGTGACTCTGGGGAAGCCCCACCCGGAGGTCTTCGAGCGGGCGGCGCAAGCCCTGGGGGTGCCGGCGGGCCGCTGTGTGGTCATCGAAGATGCGCCGGCCGGAATCGCGGCCGCCCGTGCCGCCGGCATGCGCAGCATTGCGGTGCTGGGGACGGCGCCACGGGCGGCGCTCGCCGGGGCTGACTTGATCGTTTCGGGGTTGCGGGAGTTGTCCGCCGAGCGGATCGCCAGCGAACTCGAGCGCACCCGCGGCTGATTCGACCGTGCTGCGGAGGCGGACGCCCGCGACGTCCGCCTCCGCAGGGGTCTGGGACTCAGGAAATCCCGACGCGTGCGGCGAGCTTCTCGCGGTGGTGCAGCGGAGTGCCGAAGAGTTGGCTCGAGCTTTCGGCGCGCTTGAAATACAGGTGCGCTGGGTGCTCCCAGGTGAAGCCCATGCCGCCGTGGATCTGGATGTTGTCGTTGGCCGCCCGGAAATACGCTTCCGAGCAGTAGGATTTGGCCATGTGCACCGCCTCCGCGAGACCCGGATCCCCCTCGGCGGCACGGAAGCCCGCGTTGTAGGCGGCAGACTTGGCGAATTCCACCGCCACCAGCATATCGGCGCATTTGTGCTTGATGGCCTGGAAGGAGCCGATCGGGCGCCCGAATTGCAGGCGCTCCTTGGCGTAGGTCGTCGACATCTCGAGACAACGCTGCGCGCCTCCGACCTGCTCGGCGGCGAGGCCCACGAGGGTCACCGCCACAGCGCGCTCGAGCGCTTCGGTGAGATCGCCGTCGACGCCGATCTTCTGGGCGGGGGTGTTCGAGAAGGTGACGTTGGCGAGCTTGCGGGTCTGGTCGAGGGTCGGTAGCCCGGCGCGCTCGAGGCCCGTCGCGCCAGCATCGACCCGAAAGAGCTGCAGACCTTCCTCGGTCCGCGCAGCCACGAGGAGGAGTTGCGCCGTGTGCCCGTCGAGGACGTACTTCTTCGTCCCTGAGAGCGTCCAGCCGTCTCCCGCGGGTGTCGCCTTCATGGTGACGTCGGCCACACCCCATCCTGCTCCCTCGTCGACGAGGGCCACCGTGGCGATCGTCGATCCGTCGGCGATTCCGGGGAGGAGTTCACCCTGCGCGGACGCACTGCCGGCCTCACTCAAGGCCGACGCTGCCAGGACCGCGGTCGAGAGGTAGGGGGCGCAGAGAAGGGCCCGTCCCATCTCCTCGAGGACGACCATCATCTCGACCGCGCCGAGGCCAGCACCGCCGTGTTCGGCGGGAACGATGAGTCCCTGGAGGCCCATCTGCTCGGCCATCTGCTTCCAGACGTCTTCCTCGTACCCCTGGTCGGTGTCCATCGTGCGACGGACGGCCTGTTCATCGGACCGATCTTCGAGGAAGCGGCGCACGCTGCGACGCAGCTCCTCGTGCTCTTCATTGAATGCGATATCCATCGTCGTGCTCCTCACGCGCTCCGGGGAATGTCTTTCCAGGCAACTGCTTTGTCGACGCGGGGTTCGCCGGGCAGGCCAAGCACGCGCTCTCCGAGGATGTTGCGCATGACCTCCGAGGTGCCGCCTTCGATCGAATTCGCCCTCGAACGCAGGAATTGATACTTCGCGAGGCCGACGGCGTCGCGGGGTTCTCCACCGGGTCGGCGCAGATCGTAGCCTGCTTCGAAGGTCAGGGAGTCCTTGCCCAGTACGTCCAGGCACGCCTCCCACGTCTTCTTGTAGATCTCGGATTGAGCGAGCTTTCCGACCGAGCCCTCCGGTCCGGGGTTGCCGCCTGCCTTCTGCGACGCCTTGGCGCGCAGGCCGGTGATGCGCAGCAACTCGCTCTCGATGTGCAGTTGCGTGATCCGATCCCGCATCACGGCCTCGGCGGTCGAGGACAGATGCCCGCGGTCGCGCTCGTTCCACAACTTCTCGAGCGTGGCTCCCGGGCCGGCCTTGCGGTGTCCCGAGCCACCGCCCAGAGCGGTCCGCTCGTTCATGAGCGTCGTGATGGCCACCTGCCATCCATTGCCCTCGTCGCCGAGCATCCGATCGTGCGGAATGCGGACGTCGGTGAGGAAGATCTCGTTGAACTCGGCCTCGCCCGTGATCTGGTACAGCGGCCGGACCTCGACGCCCGGGCTCTCCATGTCGAGCAGGAAGTAGGACAGCCCCTTGTGTTTGGGCACGTCCGGGTCGGTGCGGGTCACGAGCATGCCCCACTTCGAGATGTGCGCGAGCGTCGTCCAGACTTTCTGCCCGTTGACGACCCATTCGTCCCCGTCGCGCACGGCGCGCGAGGAAAGTCCCGCGACGTCCGAACCGGCGCTCGGCTCGCTGAAAAGCTGACACCAGATCTCTTCGGCCGTGAACATCGGACGGAGGAGGCGCTTCTTCATCTCCTCGGTGCCGTAGGTCAGCACCACGGGACCGCCCATCCCGATGCCGATCGGGTTGAGTTCGATGTCGTTGTAGAAGGTGTTTGCGTTCTTGCGGATCTCGTCGTTGACGATGGCCTGCAGATTCGGCGTGAGCCCGAGTCCGCCATGACCCTCGGGGAAGTGGACCCAGGCCAGGCCGTGGTCGAACTGCGTTCCGCGGAAGGTCACGCGGTCGACCTTATCGGGATGGACCTCCGCGAGCAGCGTCCGCGTTCGCTCGCGCAGCTCTTGTTCGCTCATGGTGTTTGCCATTCTTCTACCTTTCCTTCGTGATCGACGTTGGCCTACCACCGAGTCCCGCGACCGAGAGGCGCACGAGACCGGCCAGACGTCGGCTGTATTGGGTCGCCGACGGCACATTGGCCGGAGACGGACCCTGCAAACCGTGGGCGCAAAGAAAGAGAAAGCCCGCCGCCGTCTCGGGCGTGAAGCCCGCGGCGGCGGTATCGAGCTCGCCCCGGTCCTGCGCGTTCTGCAGAACCCGGGTCAGGAGTTTGATGGAGCGGCGGCTCCACGTCGCCGTGATGTCACCGCACAAGCGATTGCTTTCGTCGACGACCTCGAGGCCGTGTCTGGAGCTGGCGAGGAGACGGAAGATCCAACCGGCCTGCGCCTCGAGGAGTGCGACCAGCTTGCGATCCACCGGCTCGCCGGTCGACGCGGCATTCTCCGCTTTTTCGTTGGCGCGGGCGTAGATGCCTTCGCAGACCGCGCGGAAGATGTCTTCCTTGTTCTTGAAATGGTGGTAGACGGCCGTCCGCGAGATGCCCGCTTCTCGTGCGATCTCTTCGAGAGACGCCCGGCGGAAGCCGTAGTGCGCGAAAATGTTTCGTGCGGCCGAGAGGATTTCCTCGCGGCGCCCGGTTTCTTCGAGGACGGGAGCGGCCATGTAGGAGAGGTGCACCGGAAGGTGGACAATTCGACGTTTAAGGGTTGGACCGTCGAACCGTCAAGGTGGCCCGGCCCCGTGGATCCGGCGGCGGGTCCACCAATTTCCGGTCGCCTGGCGGTCCTGCGGATCGGTGAAGCGATAGTCGTACAGCGTCCAGCGCAGATGCCGGGGCGGAGCCTCCGCAAAGGGGTCCGACCCAAGGAGGGTGCGCACCGAAGTCGATCCCTCGCGAAGTCGCTCGATCAGCGATGGAGTCACCACGCGGTAGGCCGGCCGGTTGGTCTGCAGGGCTCGTTGGATCGCCAGTCCGTCGAACCACATCTGCCAATCGAGGCGAGGCATGTCCGGTTGGACGAAACCGGGTGCACGCCCGAGGGGACCGGGCTTCGAGCGGAACACATAGGGATGCCACTCGATGCCATCGGCGCTGCCCTCGAGGAGAATCTCCGGCCGGTTTCGTGTCATCACGGCGAAGAGGCCGTAGGATCCAGCGAACCGGAAGGGGCGCAGTCGATCGGTCACGGGCGCGAGCACTGCGGCGCCGGGCAAGGGTTGCCCGGTGAGACGGGCGAAGGCGCCCGGGACCGTCAGCAGGAGCAGGACGGCAGCCGCGGTCGCACATACGATCGTCCGGCCCCGTCCGGCACGAAGCCGCGGCTCGACGACGCGACGCCGCCAAGGCCGGGGAACGAGCGCGAGCAGCGTTTCGTCTTCGAGAAGCGGAATGCATAGGACGACCGTCAGGAGGCCGAAGAAGCCGTAGTTCCCGGTCGCGCCGATCAGAATCTGGAGCCCGAGGAAGCCAGCCGCCGCTGCCGTGCGCGCCCGTCTACCCAGCACGAGGAAGAGGGGCAGCACGAGTTCGATGACGAACATCCCCACGACCGAAGCCCTTTGGAGCCATCCGGGAAAGTGATGCGCGTACCAGGCGGTCCAGGTGGGAAGCGGTTGGCTCTCGTAATGGTAGGAGAGTGCGGAAAGATCCCACCATGCGGTGTCCCCGCTTGCGAGCTTGACCCAACCCGAGAAGAAGAGCAGGCGGAACAGCAGCCACCAAAGCAACCACCGGATGATTGGTGACGGCTGCGTCGCCAGCGGAGTTGCGAGTCGGGCGGTCGTGGGTGCCCAGAAGATGGCGAGGAAGCCGGTTTCGAGGAGCAGCGCGTCCCACTGATAGGAAAGGAAGGGCGCTCCGACGACGACGAAGGAGAGATAGAGCGCCCACGATACGATCAGGCTCGCCAGCGGGAGCAGGCCGCCGATGAGCAGGAGGGCGCTCGCGGCGCCAACCCAGCAGGCGCCGCGCAGGGCGGCGTCGCTCGCGCCGAGCCAGAAGACGGACGGGAGCGCCCCGGGGGCGACGCTGCCCCAGGTGGCGCGTGCCTCGGTGAGGGTCTCGCGGATGGGCCGAAGGCCTTCGGCCCCGAAGAGTCCGCCGACCTGCCACTCGAGCGACAGGAAGGCGGCGAGGTACACAAAGCCGAGACCGCGCAGAAAGAGGCTCCGACTCATCGTCGTTCCGACGCGATCGTCCGGCCTGCCGACAAAATCGTGGCGCGGTCTTTGGCCCGTGCCGGCCTTTCGGGCAGCATCCGGGTCGCGGCCCTGCGGGCACGCCGGAGCAAGGGCGGTCCAGGAGGCGTGACGGGCGTTTTCCCATGCGGGACCATGGCGGACGGCCCGAGGACCGGCCGACAGCGAGGCGAGCGATCCCGCGGGTGCGGACCTGAGCGAGAGCCTTGACGCATCACAAGTGACACTTTATCTGCCAGATGTGCGGTGCCCACAGCGAGCAGCGCGAATTCGAAGGGACCCACCCCATCGTTGCTGGTGGCGGGCCGGCTGGAGGGAGCAAGCGCGTGCGGTTCCATGCAGCTCCATGCAGCCGGGCGGGCGCTGCGTCGTGTAGGCAGAGAGCAGGAGCTGAGATCGTT
>JAPOLW010000295.1 GCA_029976905.1 bacterium
GCAGGCGATGCGTTGTCGCACCGCCCGGAGGGACGCATCCCGCTCGGCGAGAAGACTGCCAAACCCCTGCAGATCGCGCTTTGGGCAGCGTGAGAAATAGCTTTGCAGATAGAGCCGGGAGAAGGGCCGCAACCCGCTCTCGCCATCTCCCGCCGCAAGCGAACGGGCCAACGATGGGTTTCCGTAGTTCGCCCGCCCCTTGAGCACGAGGGCTGGAATCGGCGCCACTCCCAGGGCTCGGGCGATCGCCGGAAGCTCCTCCGAGATGATCCTCTCTTGCAAAGTTCGGTTCGCCGACGAAACGACGACCTGCTCCTGGGTCGTCATGGCATGCACGAATGCCACGAGACCGTAGCTGAGAGTCTTGCCGATCCCGGTTCCTGCCTCGACCGCCAACGCGCGATCCTCGAGGAAGGCCGTAGCAATCGCATCGGTCAGCTCGATCTGGCCCTCCCGAAGCCGGTAGCCGGGGATGACGCTGGCGAAGCGTGCTTCCTGTGCGAGCAGGGCGGGCACGTCCTCGACCTGAAAGGTCGCAGCCCCCTCCTCCGGGGGCGGTTGCTCTCCCCGGTCGCTGGTCTCGGATAGGCTCCGGCTCCGTCCCAGCGGCCCCCAATCGAGCGCGAGCCGCCTGGCGAAGAGAGGCGCCCACGCCCAGGACTCCTCGAGCCCGCGAAGCACTTCCAGAAGGGCGTCATGCCCTCCCCCGTCGACCTCCGCCGCCAGGACCTCCAGAACCGCGAGAATTTCCATTGCTGCCGCACGCGGTTCGCGGGCGCCAGGCCGCCCAAGGAGCTCGCGAACGAGGGTCGCCGAATCGTGCCGGGGGCATTCCGGCCGCAGAACACACGACAATTCGAGGAGATCGAGCCACGCCGCGTCCCGCACGACCGAAGGCACGAAACTCCGACGAATCCGGGTCGCGTCCCAGGCCACGACACGAGCCTCGCGCACAAAGCGGCGCAGAGAGCCGGCCATCTCCTGCTCCTGCCGAGGCGCCACGTCCGATCCCACCGACCCGCCTGAGCCCGCAGACGCCTCGAAGATCCGAAGCTGTCCGCCGCTCTCGACCCGGATTGCAACCCACCTGTCCGACCCCGCGTCCACCGCCTCCCGGCCGACCTCCGGCCCGGTCAAAGCGACGAGGGGCCCCAGGGTCTCGTACAGGCGTCCGAGCTCCCCGGCGGGCCGAAGGCCGAGCGCCCCGGGGTCCGCCGACGCCACGGATCAAGCGCCCCGCAAGCTGCGCTCGTCGAACATGTAGCCGACTCCGCGAACCGTAACGATCCACTGCGGCAATGCGTCGTTCCTCTCGACCCTTCGCCGCAGGCGCCGCACGTGTACGTCCACGGTTCGAGGTTCGACGTAGGTATCGGGCCCCCAGACCAACTCGAGGAGTTGCCCGCGATCGTACACGCGGTTGGGGTGCCGGGCGAAGAAGCTCAGGAGTTCGAACTCGCGCAGCGATAGATCGATGCGCTCGCCGTCGCGGTAGACCTCGTATGTGTCGAAGTCGATCCGGAGGTCACCGCACTCGTAGATTTCGCGGGGAGAATCGCCGATCTTCCCGTAGGAACGCCGCAGAATCGCCTTGACGCGAGCCGTGAGTTCGCGAGGACTGAATGGCTTGGTCACGTAGTCGTCCGCGCCAAGTTCGAGGCCCACGACTTTGTCCGCCTCTCCTGATCGCGCCGTCAACATGAGCACCGGCAAAGACGCCGTCTTCGGATCGGAGCGCAGTCTCCGACACACATCGAGTCCGGACATCCCGGGAAGCATCAAATCGAGGATCACGGCGGCCGGGCGCTCGCGCCGCGCCAGCGCCAGACCCAACTCTCCGTCTTCGGCCTCGAGCGAGGCGAAACCCTCTCCCTCGAGACTCACGCGAACCAATTCGCGAATGTCTCGTTCGTCCTCGATGACGAGGACCTTCGGCCTCTGCCCACCGGGGCCCTGACCAGATTCCGCCTGCATGAAGTCGCTCGTCGCCCGGTTCTTCCCCTACTGGAATAACCCGGACACCGCCCTATTTCTGTACGGGAAGCCGCTCAACATCAAGAGCATCGAGAACCCCATTCCACGGCAAGCGACGCGCTGTGCGTGGTCGCTCACAGGCGGCCGATGGCCAGATCAAACAACCAGGGGATGGCTAACAAGACAATGGCGAGCGCCAGGGCACCCGGCCAACCGCGCTCCGTCGCCGCCTGCAGGGCGACCACGAAGGCCGCCAACAACCATATCCACACGACGAGCCCCAGGATCGCCTCGGCGCCCGCCCCAAGCCCGGCCACGGCCGGCACCCCGACGAAGAGAATGCGTGGTGCGTGCGCCGCCGCCAGGGGCCGCAACGCCCGCCCAAAGGACGGGGGTTTGGCGAAAACGAGCCGACAAACCCCCCACGCGATCGTCGTCTCGACGGCAACGACCGCAAGCGTGAGCCCCATGCCGAGAGCGATGGCGAGTGGGAGCACCAACCGAAGGCCCGGACCGACGACAGGCTGGCTCGCGAGCCCCACCGCACCCGCGATGGCAGCCACCGCCAGAGACAGCTTCGTCGCCTCGGGGCGACCAGCCACCTCACGAAAGACCGAGGGGCTCAGACGCAGCGCCCTCGCGAAAAGCGAAAGGAGAGCGGCGGGCCCAGCGTAGGGTTCCGCGGCGTCCAGATGCCCCGGTCCGCGCCCCACAGGTCGCCCCATGCCGAAGACCAAAAGAACCGAATCGATCAGGCGGGCGGTCCGGCGCGGAGGGACTCCGGACCGCGCGACCGCCCGCCAACTCGCTCAATTTTGGGGAACCAACTCGACGCGCCGGTTTTGCGCGCGGCCCTCTTCGGTGTCGTTGGTCGCCACGGGGTCTTCCTTGCCGAAGCCTCGCGTCGTCAGACGACCTGCCGAGACGCCCTGTCCGACGAGGTAGTCCTTCACCGTATCGGCCCGCCTTTCGGAGAGACCGAGGTTGTACTCCTGGCTTCCGATGCCGTCGGTATACCCCTGCACCTCGACCGAAACGCCTGGGTTTTCGTTCAGGATCTTCGCGGCCTCGTCGAGGATCGGCTTCCCCTCCGGCCGCAGGCTCGCCTTGTCGAAGTCGAAGTGGACGCCCCGCAGGACGAGCTTCTTCTTCGCAGGCGGCGGTGGCGGTGGCGGTGGGGGTGGCTCCTCATCGAAGAGCGCGTGACCGATCAGAGCGCCCAGGACCGCACCCGTTGCGACGCCGATGGCGATACCCGCTGCGCGATCGGTGTCCTGCGCTTTGAAGGGCGGGTTGACGTTGTTTGCGATCGCGCCACCGGCTGTGCCCAAAGCAGCCGCACCAATGATCGCACCCCCAATCGCCCCCTGGCCCCAGGGCTTCTGGGACGAGCAGGCCATCGTGAACATGGCCAGAACGACCGCCGCAATGATCCTTCGATTCATCAAACAACCTCCTCTTCGCTCCACCCCGGTGAGAGGCGGATTCGACGCCTGTCGAAATTCCCTAACGAAACTACTCCAGCCGGACGCGCCAGCCGCCCGCGCGAAGCGGGCCCACAGGTCGTATAGTTGTTCCTCGCACCGAATGAAATTCTTCCCGCGGTTCCGAGCGCCACTCAGCTGGCGTCGGCCTCGGCGGTCACACCGCTCGCGGATGCCTCCTCCTGCAGATCCGACACGGGCTCGCCGCTCTCCTCGCCCGCTCCGGGGACGAGCGGAACCTCGGCCGCGGGGGCCGCCATCATGGTCGTTGGGGTCGTGCCCAACGACATGATGTAATCGCGCATCGCCGCGACCTGCTTGTCCTCGTCTCCATCGAAGACGTCGGGCGGGCCGCCGGGGTAGAACGCCGGCATCTTGGTCCCAGGCATGAGCGCTTGCGGGTTTTTGATCCACGAGAGGATCCACGTCGGGTTGAGACGTTCGTGGGCGTAGGCCAGGTTTGGCGCCCACTGCTCCATGGGGCCGGCGGGCGTCTCAGCGCCACGGACATGGCAGGCCCAGCAGGCGAAGTACTCGTCGGACATCAACATCTCTCCGACCTGCAACATCTCCGGAGTCGAATCCGTGCTCGGATCCCAATAGAAGTACGGATCACGCAGTTCCGCCTGCGCCGCAAAGTAGTTTACGACGGCCGTGGTCTCCTGCTCGCTCATGCCAAAACTGGGCATGCGAATCTTCAGCCAGAACCGCAGCGGTTGACGCGAGGGATCCTGGAGGAAGCCGTAGAACCACTCCGGCTGCACCTTGCCACCTTCCCCATTGAGAATGGGCGGGGCCTGCGTCGGGTTGTCCTCGTACAGCCGACGAATGTATCCGCCGCGATCCTCGATCACGTGGCAGCCGGTGCAGTTGTAGCGCTGCAGGACCCGGCGCCCTTCCTGGAGTGTCTTCTGGCGCTCGTCATACCCGGCCGCCCGGTAGCTCATTGGCGGCATGGCCCCCGTCCGACTGCGGAGCCAGACCAGGAGGTTCTGTATGTCCTCGTCGGAGAGGTTGAAGTTGGGCATCAACTGCTCGACGTGCTCGGTCGCGTAGATCCGAGGCTCTTTGATCTTGTTGAAGGTCCACGCGTTCCAGGTGCGGGGGATCTCCGGATTGATCCCGAAGTAGAACTCCTCGAGCGGCTTCACGGCGTAGGTCGAAAGTTCGACGCCGATGCGGGACTCGCCCTCCATGCCGTTGATCGTATGGCATCCGAAGCAGCCGTATTTCCGCACCAGCGAAGCACCCTGTTCGGCCAGTGCCTCCTGCTCGAGCATGGCGCTCGTCACCGTCGGCGGCGGGACCTCCGCGTCCGCCGAAAGGCTCATCAAATAGGCTGTGATGTCTCGCGCTTCGTCGTCGGAGAGACGCAGGCTCGGCATCCGCGATTCCGGGTTGTAGGAACGCGGATCCTTGATCCACCAGTACACGAAGCGCGCCGTGGTCTTTTCGCCAACGCGACGAAGATTGGGGCCGTAATCCTTGTCGGTCCCGACAGGCGTCGCCCGCTCATCATCGGCAATCGCGTGACAGGCGCGACATCCGACCTGACCAAAGGCCTCCTCCCCACGCGCCACCTGAGCCGTGTTGCTCGGGTCGATACCGCCGGGGTCTGGACGGTCGGCCAGCCAGGCCGCTCCGTCCTTTTGGCTGGATTGCCAGACGTACGCCGAAACCGCGCGCGACTGCTCTTCGTCGAAGTAGAAGTGCGGCATCTTGGTCCGCGGCCGGAAGGCATAGGGATCCCGGATCCAATCCACCATCCACTGCGGGCTGACCTTGGCGGCCACGCGCGCGAGACTCGGCCCGACGCGCGGCATCTCGCCGTATCCCTGGACCAGGTGGCAACCTCCGCAACCGAGTTGCTCGAAGAGGTATTCTCCTTCAGCGAGGTTCTGGGCCGACGGCAGATGTTCGACGTCGCGGTGACAGTTCAGGCAACGCGCCTGCATCTGGTCCCCGCGTAGAAGCGGCTGCAGCCAGAAGCGGACCTCACCGTGGGCCTGGTCGATCGAGTTGAGGGCGACCCCCTGACCGTCGTGACATGCGGTGCAACCAAACTT
>JAPOLW010000296.1 GCA_029976905.1 bacterium
CCACTATGCGTCAGCACTCAAGCCGCCCAACGGACCGGGCGCTCAGCTGCGTGGCACAGGCCGCCGATGATCGCCGAGGCGCCCGAGGTTGATGCCGGGCTTTCCTACGTTGTGCCCGAGGCGTCGTCGGGGTCGGGCGTGGGCCGGGTGGAGGTGGCGATCGAGCGCGTCGGATGGCGGCGGTCGCCCGACGAGGTGCGCGCCTCGCGCGCGCTGGCCAAGAAGCTCTTCCACGGCATGAACGCGGTCGACGCGGCCGATGCCGTGCGCCACGGCGGCAAAGCGCCGTGGATGAACTTCGACGTGGGCGGGGAGCCGAGTTCGATCTTCGTGAATTTCGAGTTCGCCGATCGGGCGGCCGTCGAGGCGTTCGAGGCGCGCGAGCTTCCCGCCGGCTTCCGGTTGGCGCCGCTGCGGATCCTGGAGGACGAGGAGCCAGCGTACTTCCTGGTGCTCAACGCCTACCAGTCCTCGGGTGGATTGGTGAGCGGCGCGCGCGCCGAGTGGTCGGTCTTCGTCCACGACCCCCGGGACGGCCACCCGCGTTTCCTGGTGGTGCAGGCCGCGGCCGCGAATTTCTCGGCCGATCCGGTGCACCTGCTGACCCATCCCGAGCCGGTGACGCACGTCCTCGAGCAGGGTGCGATCGTGAGCCGCGTCGGCGTCCGGGATACGGACGACGGCCCCGAGCGCCCCTATTTCACCTCGCGCATCCGCTGGCCGCAGCCGCGCGAGGAACGTGTCGCGCTCGCGCGCGAGTTCGTGGCCGCGAACGACTTCATCTTCTGGGGCCACGGGGTCGCCGACCGGACGCTCTACAACGCGTCGATGCACAATCGCGATGCCGTGCGCATCGCCGCCGCCGACGTGGAGGTCGACGACCGCAGTCGCTGGGCGCCGTATCTCCGACCCGTCCCGCGCCATACCTACGTCTATCTCGAGCCGCTCGAGATCGTGATCTCGCCCTGGTGCAATCTGGACGAGAGCCACATCGACGCCTCCGACGAGCACCGCCGCGCCCTGGTCGAGTTCAAGGACGGGTTCTACCCCGCGATGATCCGCGACATCGCCGCCGAGGGTCTCCGGGGCGAGAAGCACCCGCTTTCCTCCTTCACGGTCGCGGCCACGCCGCCGTCGCTCGAGGTCCACGTCCCCATCGTCGACCCGGAGGGGTTCGCCGCGGTGGCGCCGCTGCCCGACGGGGCACGCCTGGCGCGCCTTCGGATCCTCGAGGGGGATGCCGCCGGAGCGCGTCCGTACCTCACGTTGTACGTCGACCGGGTGGAGGACGCGCCCGAAGGAATCGGCGCGCGCTGGGCGACGTATGTGGAGACGGAGGAGGGCCGGCCGCACCTCCTGGTTCTCGACCGGGTGACGGAGGACGTCGCCGTCGACCCGGTGCGGTTGCTGCACCTCCCGGGTGTAGTGGAGCACCGCGCCGAGGGGGGTGTGCTTCGCACCCGGGTGGAGTCCCCGGACTTCCGCTTCGCGTCGGCGATCGCCTGGACGACGTGCGCCGAGACGTTGCCCAGCCGCGAACTGGTCGAGGCCGGGGATCGCGTCGCCTACGTCGGGGGCGTGTGGGACAAGGTCTACTACGACGGTGGCTCCATGGAGCTGCCGGTGCGCTGCGCGGGGCCAAACGTCCTCGCCGCAGGGGACCTCCGGACGCCCTGGGATGCCTTCCTCGACCCGACGGCGGCGCGCGCTTTCGTGCGCGACCGGGTGTTGCACAAAGCCTGCAACCCCTGGCGCAACGTGGGCTGACCGGCGCGACTGCCGGGGCATGGGGGGAGGCGCGCCACGTGCTATCGCTGATCGCACCATGACGACGCATGCCCGTTTCGACGGATCGATTCCCGAACTCTACGACGCGTGCCTCGGACCGCTTCTCTTCGAGTTCTCCGCCGCCGATCTGGCACGCCGCCTGGCCGACGTCCGGCCGGCCGGCCGCCTGCTGGAGGTCGCCTGCGGGACGGGCATCTCGACCGGCTTCCTGCGCGGTGCCCTGCCGGACTCGATCGAGATCGTAGCGACCGACATCAATCCGGGGATGCTCGAGGTCGCGCGCGCGCGCCGCGGCGGACTCGCGGGCGTCACCTTCGCGGAGGCCGACGCCCTGGCACTGCCCTACGAGGACGAGTCCTTTGCGGCGGTCGCCTGTCAGTTCGGGATCATGTTCTTCCCCGACAAGGCACGCGGCCTGGCCGAGATGGCGCGGGTGCTCGAGCCCGACGGTCGGCTTGCCTTCAACGTCTGGGACTCGCTCGAGCGCAACACGGTGGTCGCGCTTGCGGGTGAGACCATCGGCGCCTTCTTCGACGCCGACCCTCCGACCTTTCTCGAGGTCCCGTTCGGCTTCTACGCGATCGACCCGGTAAAGGCGCTTCTCGAGGCCGCGGGCTTCGACGACATCGCGGTGCACGTCGTCTCCGAGACGGTCGAGGCCGCCGATCCGCATCGCATCGCGCGCGGCTTCGTCGAGGGCAACCCCGGTGTCCACGAGGTGCGCGAGCGGGCCAACGCGGACGTCGCCGCGGTCGTCGAGGCGATGGCCGCGGCGTTGGAGATGGAGTTCGGCCCGGCACCGCTGCGCATTCCCCTGCAGGAGATCGTCTACACCGCCCGCAACAAGGGGGTCTGAGGCGTCGGTCGTCGTCGCGGGCCGGCACTGGTGGCGCCCGCGTCAGGCCGGTGCTTCCCCTTCGATCGTCACGCGATGGATCGTGCGCGGCGCATCCCCGTAGTCGGCGATCGCGTAGTGGTGCGTAGCGCGGTTGTCCCAGATGGCGACGTCGCCGGTGCGCCAATGCCAGCGGCACTGGAACTCGGGCTGATCCTGGTGGCGGTAGAGGAAGTCGAGAACGGCGTCGCCCTCGGCCGGTGGAAGCTCCTCGATGTGCGAGGTGAAGGTCGGATTCACATAGAGGATCTTGCGGCCGGTGGCGGGGTGGGTGCGGATGACGGGATGGATGGCGCGCGGCAGGCCCTCGAGGCTCGGCATGGCGGCCGTCGGGCGCCTGGTCTGCTGGGAGCGCTCGCGGATCACGGTGCGTACCGTTCCGGCCAGGTCGTGCACGGCGTGTAGGCCTTCGAGGTAGGCCTTCATGCGATCGGACAGGGCTTCGTAGGCCGCCGTCATGTCGGCCCACATCGTGTCGCCGCCCCAATCCGGGCAGCGCTTCATGTAGAGCACCGAGCCCATGGGGGGCTTCTCCGAGATGGAGACGTCGCTGTGCCAGAGGTTGGCCCGACCCCCTTCCTGGCCCTCGAGGACGACGATCTCGCGATGGCCTTCGAGGGTGGGGAGGTAGGCGGGATGATCGGTGAAGACGCTGCCGATCCGGGCGCTGAAATCGATGTGCTGCTCGGGGGTGAGTTCCTGGTCGCGGAAGAACACGACCTTGTGCGTATAGAGCGCGTCGAGCACGTCGCCGACGACGGAGTCCTCGAGCGGTCGCGCCAGGTCGAGTCCGCGCAACTCGGCGCCGAGGGCGCCGGCGATGGGAAGGGCTTGGAAGGAACTCATCGGGATTCTCCTTGCAGGGGTGCCTCCATGGCACCGGTGAGGAAGTCGAGCAGGGCGTCGCTGTGCGCCTCGTGACCGCCGCGACGGGCGGGCGGGCCGTGCGCAAGACTGCGCAGCAGAACGTCGATGGCCAGATGCAGACGGAAGTCGAGCACGCGTCGCGGCAGGGAGGGGTTGGCGCGCTCGAGCATGGGCAGAAGCCGAGAGACGCCGCGCGGCCAGCGGCGCGTGACGAAGCTCGGGTCGAGATCGCCGTCGGCCTGCAGTCGCGCGATGAAGCGCAGATAACGGTGCGCCGACGAGCCTCCGTCGGCCAATAGGGCGAGGAGGGGAGCGGCGAGTGCCTCGAGGATCTCGCGGGTGGTCGCGGTCCCCGGGCGCGACTCGAGGTCGTCGAAGCGCTGCCGGCGCTCTTCCATGAGGGCGGGCATGTGGCGCTCGAGGAGCGCCCGCACCAGCGCCTCCTTGGTGCCGAAGTGGTAGTGCAGGGCGGCGGGGGAGAGCCCGGCGTCCGCGTTGATCGAGCGCAGACTGACGCCATCGAGTCCCTGCTGTGCAAAGAGTTCCTCGGCGCAATCGAGCAGTCTGCCGCGGGCAGAAGGCCGTCCCATGGGCGCGACGCTAAACTTATCGTTCGATAAGATCAACCGGGGGCCCGTTCCGGTGCCGCGAGAGGGGCCGCTTTCGTTGACAGACCGGCGATCTCCTCGACACTTTGGGTGGGAGGAGGATTCGTCATGTCCGTTGCTGCTACGTCCGCCGTTCGTCCGGCCCCCGCGAGTGTCGCCGACGGGGGCGCCATGCCCGACGAGTCCTGGACCGACGTCGCGACGCGCGCCGCCCATCGGACCCTGCACGGGGCGTTGGCCGCCGCGATGTTGCCAGGCAACCGTCTCTGGCACGCGGCGCTGGACCCGCGCGGGGAGGCGCCGAGCGCCGAAGCGCTCGCCGAGCTGTCGCGGCGCGTCGAAGAGCTGATCGCGGCCGATGAGGAGAACGTGCGCCTGGGACACTACCCGCGCGAACTCCTCTTCCAGATCCCGCTGGTCGAGTACATGACCCGCGTTCTACCGGAGGCATTGCTCGATGCGCCGCGCCTGCTGCTGCGCCGGTATCGAGACGGGCATGCCGATCTGCCCGACGTGCCCTGGATGGATTCTCTACCGCGCTACTACCGGCGGACCTTCCACTGGCAGACCGACGGATGGCTGTCCGATCGCTCGGCACGGCTGTACGACGGCAGCGTCGAGTTCCTCTTCGGGGGCATGGCCGACGTGATGCGCCGGATGGCTCTGCCTGCGGTCGTCCGCACGCTGCGGGAGAGTGGGGAGGCGCATCCGCGGGTCGTCGATCTCGCCTGCGGGACCGGGCGGTTTCTCCTGCAGCTATCGCGCGCGCGGCCTGACGCGCGCCTCTACGGCGTCGATCTGAGCCCGCCCTATCTCGCCTACGCGAGCCGTCTGCTCGCCGACCACCCCGACACCAGCTTTCTGCGCGAGAACGTCGAGGCGGTGCCGCTCGCGGACGGCTCGGCAGACTGCGTGACCTCGGTCTTCCTGTTCCACGAGTTGCCCAAACCCGTGCGCCGCCGCGTCGTCGCCGAGGCCTACCGTCTGGTCCGGCCCGGAGGCCGTTTCGTCGTCCTGGATTCGGCGCAGCTCTCCGACAGCCGCATCCTCGACGTCTTCCTGCGCGGCTTCTCGGCGGGCTATCACGAGCCCTTCTACGGGGGCTACATCCGCGACGACCTCGGGGCGGTGCTGAGCGAGGCCGGTTTCGAGATCGAGGAGTCGCGGCCCTGGTTGGTGTCGAAGCTCGTCGTCGGGCGCAAGCCGGGCGGCACGACGCGCTCCCGGCGACCCGGCCGCCGCCCGGCCCGCGCCGCGCGTCCCCGGCGCCCTCCGGCCGGGTCGTCCTGAAGCGCCGTATCGACCGGGTGCGAGCCGGTGGACGCCCGCCGCAATCCGGCCATCGACCGGC
>JAPOLW010000297.1 GCA_029976905.1 bacterium
GCCTTCTGGCGTTGTCCACGCAGACTACCGGAACGAAAGCCGTTTTTGGGTGCGCACACGCAACCCGAACTGGACTGCGGAGGCTGTAGAAGAAGCAGCACGGCACGAGTTCAACGCGGCAGCGCAGTCATCTCCCACCTTCACGTCGACCTCTCCTGAGGCCGACAGATCATCGACGGCGAAGGTGTCGTCCTCGGTCTCGGAACAGTCCATGACGACGACGTTCGACTCCGATCCGGGGGGGCCGTAGATGGGCGCCGCTCTGGAGTCCAACACCGCTGCGAAGACGACCACTGCGGCGAGAACTCCACTCGTGAGCATGGTGACGATCAAACTTCTACGGCTTGCAAAATCGATCATTGGCTCCTCACCTTTCCCAAAGGCAGATTCAGTTCCGGCAGGGGGCTTCCAGGCGCGCCCTACACGACGGCGCGATCTAATCACGTCATGCGCGTTGGCTGCAAGGGGCCGCGCGCACCCCGCGAGGGCCTCGCCCGCTCCACTACCGGCGGAGTCTCCGTTGGCGACTCGAGGCTCGGGCCAAAAACGTGCTTTGAATTTCGTGGCTTTCAAGATTTGGACGGCCTACGTTCGCCCGGCCAAGGCGGATGCGATATAGGCACTTCATGACGCCACAGGACCTAGCAAAGGCCCTCGAGGGCCGTGGCTGGAAGGCCAGCATCCATAAGAGCCTCAAAGGGCTCGTGAAGGTTCATCCCGATGGACTCTTCAAGTGTGTCGACGGGCGCGAGTCCGATCACGCCGGTGATGCGATGCGTGGCCCGAAAGCGCTCGGGGGGATCTATGCGATCGCCGCTCTTCGAGGAAAGCGAGAACTCAAGCACCTGAAGCCGATTGTCGCCGAGGTTCGCCGGAAGGGGTACGTCCCCTCCGTGCACGGTGACGATCATGGGTCCATCGGCTGCGGCTTCTTCAAGCTATGGCAGACCGGCCAGCTCCCCGGCGTGCGTCCGCCCAACTATGACGGTGCCGCCGGCCGTGAGGAGATCCTCTCCCAGGACGGTGCCTACGAATGGTTGAAGGGCGGCCACGAGGAATGGTTCACCATCATCAACTTGCGGTCCGGGACGACCTTTCGACCGAACCCGAACGACCAGCGGTTCGTCCTCGATGCGTGGGTCGCGCAGGAGTTCAAGCTGCCGCTTGCGGAGTATGCCGTGCTCGCCGCGGAGACGGTCGAGCGATTACGGCCTGCCGCGATGGTGGCCAAGATCATCGTCTGAGGAGGCGGGATCCTCGAGCGCGGGACCGCAGACGAAGACGCGGGCCCATCAACTTTGCCGACCCGGAGGGCTCGGCAAAGCGATGACGATGTACTCCTCGGGAAGCGCGCGATCGATGACGGGTGGAACGGAGGGGCTCGGTGCGAATCGGGGTTGAACTCGGTCGCAGGTCGTAAGCTCCAGGACAACCTAGAAATTCATGGTGCTCGCGCATGTGCATCCATGCCCAAAGGCTTTGTTCCAGGCCACGAAAACTCTTGAATAAATAACCATTCGCAATGTCAATTTTTGGAAGGTTTTCGGAGGGAGGGGTCGAGTCGATCCTCTTTTCGGCAGTCCTACTGCAGGAAATCTGATTGCATTGTCAATTGGGATGAATCGACGGGACACACCCCCGAAGACTCGTGCTCCGCTCGCGCGGGTTCGGAAGAGAGGCCGCCGTCAGAAGACGCGACGGTCGAACACAGGCGACGGCTGCGTCGACTCACGATTCTCCTGTTGCTCCGGCGCCTGTTCCCATCCCCAGCTGCCGATGCGGGCACGCGCGGCCACGTCGGGGAGGTGTCAAGCAATGAATTTTGTGGCCAGATCCGTCCCCCCGCATCGTCCATCGCCACGCTTTCCAGGACAGCCGCACGGGTCGCATTCAGCTCACCTCGCATCTGGCCAGCCACGGCTAGATCGTCGCCGCGCCGGATGATCCGCTGCGCGACGGGCCCGCCCCGGGGCGGGCCGAGCGTCACGGAACGGGCCCACCAGCCCGAAGCACCTCGTGCGGATCCGCAGGAGCGGGGGAGCGGCTTTTCGCACTTCGGAGTGCTCCTCGATCCATCCATCCACCTCGATGCCGTCGGACGCATCACGATCGGTGTCGATCCTGGACGGGCCCTCGAGCCGCTCCGGGAAAGCGATCCTCACGCGCGCGCAAAGAGATAGGAATGGCAACCGACGCCTCCCCCGGAGGCGACCAGGGCGCGCTCCTTGGCGCCACGTGCCACGCACGTGAACTACAAAAATCGAGAGGAAATCCAGGTGCGCGCAGGAGGGATTCCTCAGAAAACGGGCGCTTTCGTAAGCTTCTTTCAACCGAATCCGGACCCAAAAAAGGGTTGCCTCCGCCGCCCGTCTGCGTCATTTTCGCTTCGTGCCTTCGCGTGGAAATACGGGGTTCAAGCGTACGACCACCCTGACTTCCCTCTTGCGCCGGGTTCCACCACGCCGACTGCCCGTCCTCCTTGGCCTGCCGACTCTGGTCGTCGCCATCGGACTATTTCTCATCACGAGTCTCGAGGGATGGATGGGCATCACGCTCTGGATCCTGCTCGCCGTCCCGGTCTGCCTGCTGTGCGAATTCCTGGTCCGTCCGCTGGTACGCGGGCGGCGAACACGACGCAGGGTCCCCAGCATCAAGGCGCGCATGCCGGCTCGCGGATCCTACGAGAGCCCGCGCGCGGCACGGCGAGCACGCGAGGACGTCTTCCAGTGGACCAGGCAGCCCGAGAGGGCCGAGTCCACGCGCCGTCGGCGCTCCTACGCGCGCTGACGGGCCGCGCCAGGCGACAAGAGGCTGAAGCCGGACGCGCCCCTCCTCCGGCCTAGCGAGATCCCGTCCCGAAGAACCTCTGCAACCCCTCTCGCAGGAGGCCTTCGGGACTGCTCGTCGTCGCGCCGTCGGTTTCGTCGCCGCGCCGCGGGGACGACCCCTCTGCCCCGTCGGCCTTCTTCGAGCCTTCCCCGGACAGCCCGAGAAGCTCGAGGCCCTTGCCAACGGCGCCGCGGGCGAGCGCATTTGTGAGGACGGCGGCGTCGGGCTCCACCCGCAAGCCGGGCGGGACTCCGCTGAGATGTACGGGTATCGCCAGGCGTTGCGCGCGATCGGTCAAGTAGCGGGCCTCACGAACGCGCTTGATCACGTCTGCGGTGAGTTCCGCGGAGGCAACGAAGGTCGCCGTCAGATCGAGATGACCCTCGAAGTCCAACGACCCGTCCGCACGAAGGACGTAGTCCCGGGCGGAAACACGCGCATCGCGGATGGTCGCGCGACCATCGGCGATCTCCACCGAGGCCGAAAACTCCTCGAACGGCGTGTCCGCACTGGAGAAGACCTGTGGGTACGCGGTGCGGACCTCGTCGGGCAACAACGTGGTGAGTCCGGCGACCCCGGTGAGACTCTCCACGATCGCCTCGGGGAGATTGACGCCAACGAGCACGCCGTCGGCCATGTCCACCGCACCGTCGCCGCGCAGGCTCTTTTGCAGGCCGTCGGCATCGTCCCCGCGACCGGAAAGATCGAGATGGCCCGAGAGCTTTCCCGACAGGCGCCCGGCCGCAGCCGGAGCCTGGCTCTCCAATAGCGCTGGGACATCGAGGGCGCGAAGCCGCTGCTCCAACCGAAAGCGCGGAGGACCCTCCCCATCGAAGGAGTAGCTCCCTGCACCCTCCCAGGATCCACCGAAGAGGTCGAGTTTCCCATCGGTGAACGTCAAAACGTCGTCTGCCAGCTTCACCCTTGCCGCGAAGGCGTCGAATTCGACGTCCCGCACCGAGCCACCCCCCAGGGTCACATCACCGTCGAGACGCGCCCCGGTGCCGTCGACCGAGAGCTCACCCCGCGCCTCGAGCCCGCGGATCGATTCGCTCGCACGCGTTTGGGGGGAAGCCGCACCCAGCGACGCCAGGCTGAGTTCGGCGGCGTCGGCCGCGAGGACGAGATCGGCCTCGAAGGAGGGGCCTGGTCTGAGGTCACCGGTGATACGACCCTTCAATCCCGCTAGACGAAGCTCGGCATCCACCTCGAGTGCATCCATGGTCCCCGCCAACTTGGCGGTTGCCCGCAATGGCTCCGGCATCCCGGCCAGAATCAACGGATCGATCTCCAGGCGGGCGTCGACGTCACCGGGGTCGAGCGGGCCAGAGCCCTGGAGCTGGAGCGGGCCCAGCGACGCCTGCAGCACCACATTGGGCTCGTCGGCGCCGAGGACCGCCACCCGGAGATCGACCTCCACCGGAGCGGAGGTCCCCAGACCCCGGGCGGTGAACTCGAGGCGTTCGGCACGATGGACCGCAGGCGGTTCGGTGGACTGGTCGGTGTAGAGAATCTGCCCGTCTCGGATCGTCAGGAGCGCAATCTGCACGCTTGCGGCGGGCGAGGCGACGCCCGGATCCGTTTCTCCAGCGACCGGGCCGGGTTTGCCTTCCGGTGCGGACTTTGCGCCAAGGGTCTCGTAGTTCATGCCGGAGGCGGTCCGGATCAATCGGATCAGCGGCTCCTCGATCACGATCTCGCGGACTTCGATGCGCCCGAGAAACGCAGGCAGAAGGGCGACCTTCGCGCGCACCGAAGCGGCGCGCAGGAAGTCGTCCCCGGCCAGGTTCGGGTCGTCGGCCACCCGAAGACCGACCAGCTGCGCCGAGAGCCCTCCCCAGAGCGACACGCCGATTTCGTCGAAGGAAACCTCCCGGCCCGTCGCCGCTTCGGCCGTCTGCTCGATCCAGCTCCGATTCTCGGCCAGGTAACGGTTCAGGTTCCGAAGCGTCCACCCCAGGCCGACGGCCAGGAGGAGCATCACTCCAAGCAGAATCCATCCCAACCGCTTCATCGAGCGGCGAGCCTAGCGGATCCCGACCCGAACTGCTGCCCCGCTCGAGGCGCGCCTAAATTTCGCGGAAGTCGCGCACCTGCCGCGCCCCCTCGGCGACCTTACGAAGGCCGCGCGCGCAGGCCCGGACGTAGTCGGCAGGGACGTTCGCAAAGCCCGGCAACGAGACCAGCCGCGTCACGAGCTTACGCGTGATGGGCAGTTCGGGTGCCGGGTTCTTGCGGTAGTTCTCCAATGCGACGCCCATCGGCCCGCCGAGATCGCTGGTATCCATCGTCTGGAACATGGGCGCATCCGGCAGAAGCGCCCAGCGCTGTCCGAACTGCGTGTAGCGATCGATGTTCAGGGGAACCCCCTCGGCCCGAGCCGCCTGAACGAACGCCTCGCGCGACCAATCGCCACACTCCCTGGGGTCGTAGTTGAGGATGTAGTTCAGGAAGCCGCCTCGCTCTGCTTCGTCATACGTGCCCACGGGTTGGATTCCCGAACAGCCGCGCAATTCCTCCTCGAGGATCGCGTAGTTCCGACGCCGCATTTCGTTGAGGCGTGGCAAGCGCTCGAGCCCGCCGGCGGCGAGCAGAATGCCGTAGACGTGCGGGCGGTATTTGAGGCCGAAGCTGACGTTGTCGAGCTCCGCGAAGGTATCGGCCTTTTGCTGCTTTC
>JAPOLW010000298.1 GCA_029976905.1 bacterium
CCGGACGGGACAGATCGAGAACGTTGAGGCTCGAGATCTCGAGCCCCGGCGCCCCGCGTTCCACGGCCCACAGACCGGGTCCGTCGGCGTCGACGGCCGCCACCAACAGGACGTCGGCGGTCGCGGCGAAGGGAACCATCGACTTCTCGCCGTTCAGTCGCCCGCCTTCGACGCGCGTCTGCACCGCGCCCGGGTCCCACTGGCCGATGCCTTCGCCAAGGGCGAAAGAGAGTCGGGTCTCTCCCCGGGCGACGCCCGGGAGCCAGCGCGCCTGCGCCGATGGATCGCTCGCGCAGAGCGCCACGGTACCCATGGCGTTGGCGAGGAAGGGCCCGGGCGTACAGGCCCAGCCCAGGGCGTCTGCGACCAGGGCGAGGTCGAGGAGTTCGAGTCCCGAGCCGCCGTGCTCGACCGGGATGGTCATCCCGGTCACGCCGAGGTCGGCCAGGCCCTGCCAGAGGGCCTCGTCCCAGGCATTGTCCGCCTGCATGATTTCTCGCACGCGGGTGGGGGGACATTCCGTTTCGACGTAACGGCGCACGGTGTCCTGGAGGAGGTTCTGTTCCTCGGAGAGTCCGAAATCCACGGCAAGCTCCTATCGGCGCACGTCTCGGGGCAGACCGAGTCCACGCTCGCCGATCACGTTTCGTTGAATGTTCGGAGCGCCACCGCCAATCGCGAGAGCGTAGTACATGAAGTAGGACTGCATGAGCATGCCCGAGAAGGGCGCCCGCGTCTCGCCGGGCGCAAGCAGCGCGGCGTCGCTGGTCATGTCGATGGCGAGCTTGGCGACGTCGTAGGCGAGCGTCGAGGTATGCAGCTTGGTGACCAACCCCGCCAGTCCACCGTCGTCACCGCGCGCGCTTGCGGTCAATAGCCGGAATCCGTTGTACTCGGCTGCGAGGACCCGTGACTCGAGATCGGCGAGGCGTTCGCGGATCACCGGGTCGTCGATCGCCCGCTTCCCGCGGATCTCCGTCGACTGGGCGAGAAGCAGGGCGCCATCGAAGGTCCGGCGAGCCATGGAGGCATTGCCGATCAAGGCGCGTTCGGCCTTGAGCGTCGATCGGCTCACCTGCCAACCGCGGCCGCGTTCGCCTACCATGCTGTCCTTGGGAACGCGGACGTTGTCGAAGAAGACCTCATTGAAGTGGGCATCGCCGTCCATCTGGCGCAGGGGGCGTACGTCGATGCCGGGGGTCTTCATGTCGATCAAGAGGTAGCTGATGCCGTCGTGCTTGGGTGCGTCGGGCTCGGTGCGGACCAGGGCGAACATCCAGTCCGCATCGCGCGCGTTGGAGGTCCAGATCTTCTGCCCGTTGACCACCCAGTGATCGCCATCGAGGACGGCGCTCGTCCGCAGCGAGGCGAGATCACTGCCGGCACCGGGCTCGGAGTAGCCCTGGCACCAGCGGATGTGGCCGAGGAGGGTCTTCTCCACGAAGCGCATCTTCTGCTCTTCGGTGCCGTGGACCAGGAGGGTGGGGACGAACATGGCGGGGCCCTGGCTCATGAGCTCTGGAGGCGCCTTGGCGGCCCGGAATTCCTCGGTGAGGATCGTGGCCTTGAGCGGATCGGGCGCCTGCTCGCCGCCGCCGTACTGCCGCGGCACGTGCCGGTACATATAGCCGCGCTCGGCCGCTGCGCGACGGAAGGCTGTCGCGCGTTCGTCCACCCGTGGAGCCGAGCCCAACCCTTGCTGCATCTCACTGACCTTGGGGTTGTTCGCAACGTCCTCGTCGGTCCAGTGTTCGGCGATGAATTGCCGGACCTCCTCGCGGAAGTTCTGATATTCCTCGCTATATTTGAGATTCACACGTAGCTCCTCGCCCCGGTCCCGGGATGCTCTTGGGATAGCAATCCCGGATGGCGCTACAACACGCCGGGCCCCCCCCGGTGACGCGGGGCGGGACGCCCGGACTCGTCGTGGCGCCCGGCCCGGGCATTGCCGCGCGAGGCTCTGCCCAGTAGGCTCGCGCTGGCCGGCGCGCTTCGTCGGCGGGAGGAGACGCATCATGTCGGCTGGGTTCGGATCGCAGGGGAAGCGGCGCGCGGGGAGCGGCGTTCGTTGGAGAAGAGGCATCGTGCCCGGACTGCTCGCGCTGGTCGCCTCCTCCGGCATCGCATCGGCCGGGACGCTGCGTGTGGGGCTCTCGGAGAGCTATCCGCCGCTGGCCTTCACTCGCGACGGTGCTCCGGCGGGCGTCGAGGTCGATCTCGCCGCATTGGTCGGGCGGGAACTCGGCGAGGAGGTGGTGCTGGTCCCCATGAAATTCCCCGAGCTGATCCCGGCGTTGGTCGCGGGGAAGGTCGACGTGGTCATGTCGGGCCTTTCGGTGACCGAAGAGCGCGCCAAGGTCGTCCGCTTCACCGAGCCCTACCTACGGGTCGGGCAGATGGCGCTGATTCGCGCGGACGACCTGGAACGCTCGGCGGCGCCCGACGAGATGGGCGCCCCGACGTCGCGCGTCGGCGTCAAGAGGGGGACGACGGGCGAAGGGTGGGCCCGCCGCAATCTGCCCAAGGCCCAGGTGATCGACTACGACACGGTGGAGGCCGGCGTCGAAGCGCTCTGCGAAGACAAGGTCGACTACTTCGTTCACGATGCGCCGACTGTGTGGCGCTACACCGGAAGACTGACCACCCGCGACGACCGCGTGGCCGGCATCTATCGTCCCCTCACCGAAGAGTATCTGGCCTGGGCGGTCCGGAAGGACGACGAAGCCCGCGCCGCGCGGCTCGACGGGGCGCTCGCGGCGCTGCGCGCCTCCGGCGAGCTCCAGGGGGTTCTCGATCAGTGGATTCCGGTCACCAAGGTCGTGCTGGACGGGCCCGGGCCGCACCCGACGGCGGCGCCGGCGACCGCTCCCTGAGTCGACGCGGCCGGCTGGCGGCCGAAGGGGATCTGGCGGCGTGTCCCGGGACGCACGCCCGTCGTTGCGCCAGGCCTGTGGGGCGGGCGCGCTGGCGAACTCCGGGGCTTCTTCGTATTCTCCCTCCCCATGGCGAAAGAGAACCCGCCCCGGGAGGCACCGTCGAACTTTCTGCGCTCGATCGTGAGCGAAGACGTGCGTTCCGGGAAGCACGACGGTCGCGTGGTCACGCGCTTCCCGCCGGAACCAAACGGGTATCTTCACATCGGCCACGCCAAGGCGATCTGCATCAACTTCGGCATCGCCTCGTCCTACGGAGGGACCTGTCACCTTCGCTTCGACGATACCAACCCGGAGAAGGAGGAGACGCGATACGTCGACGGGATCCTCCGCGACGTCCGTTGGCTCGGCTTCGATTGGGGGGAAAACCTGTTCTACGCCTCGGACTACTTCGAGCGTCTGCGCGATTGGGCGGTCGATCTGATCCGGGGCGGGAAGGCCTACGTCGACAGCCTTTCGGCCGAGGAGATCCGCGAGTATCGGGGGACCCTGACCGAGCCGGGGCGCAACAGCCCCTATCGCGATCGGAGCGTCGAGGAGAATCTCGACCTCTTCCGGCGAATGGAGGCTGGCGAGTTCGCCGAGGGGACGCACGTCCTGCGCGCGCGGATCGACATGGCCGCCCCCAACATGAACCTACGCGACCCAACGCTCTACCGGATCCGCAAGGTGACCCACCATCGTTCGGGTGATCGCTGGTCGATCTATCCCCTGTACGACTTCAGCCACCCCCTTTCGGATGCCATCGAAGGTATCACGCACTCTCTTTGCAGTCTCGAGTTCGAGGACCATCGTCCCCTCTACGACTGGTTCCTCGCCAATCTCGAGGTCCCGAGTCACCCCCAGCAGATCGAATTCGCCCGCCTCAACCTCGGCTACACGGTGCAGTCCAAACGCAAGCTGCGGGAACTCGTGGAAGAGGGCCTCGTCGGCGGGTGGGACGATCCGCGCATGCCGACCCTGAGCGGCCTGCGACGGCGAGGGTATACGCCCGAGGCGATCCGGGATTTTTGCGAGCGGATCGGCGTCGCCAAGAAAAATAGCGTCGTCGACATGGCGATGCTCGAGCACTCCCTCCGCGACGATCTGAACCGGCGGGCGCCACGGGCGATGGCGGTCCTGCGCCCCCTGAAGGTCGTCCTGGTCAACTACCCCGAAGGTCGGGTGGAGGAACTCGAGGCCGTCAACAATCCGGAAGACGATTCCATGGGGACGCGCCAGGTTCCGTTTTCGCGCGAGCTCTACATCGAGCAGGACGATTTTCGTGAAGACCCGCCGCGAAAATACTTCCGTCTCGCGCCCGGACAAGAGGTGCGTCTACGTTGGGGATACCTGGTCACCTGCGTGGACGTGGTCAAGAACGAGGCCGGAGAAGTCGTCGAGGTCCACTGCACCTACGATCCGCAGACCCGCGGGGGCAATGCCCCCGACGGCCGCCGGGTGAAGGGAACCATCCACTGGGTATCGGCGGCGCATGCCGTCGCAGCCGAGGTCCGCCTCTACGACCGCCTCTTCTCCAGGGAGCTGCCGGATGGGCCCGAGTGGAAGTCCCACCTCAATCCGGCCTCGCTCGAGGTGCTCGATGGCTGCTGGGTCGAGCCGGGTCTCGCCGACGCGGCGGTCGAGAGTCGTTGGCAGTTCGAGAGGCTCGGCTATTTCGCGGTGGACGCCGACGCGACCCCCGGGCGGCCCGTCTTCAATCGCGCGGTCTCGCTGCGCGACACCTGGGCGAAAATCGAGAAGTCCGGGAAGGCCGACCGTTAGCCTCCAGGCTTTGAAGGGCCATCGTCCGGAGGCTATGTCTGACCGGTGCCGCGATCGTTCGCGGTCGTTGGTTGCTACGCGCGGCGGTGCCGCCTCGAGACGCAGAAAGGACTTTCACCATGGGAGACATTCGCTTGGACGGCCGCGTGGCCGTGATCACCGGGGCTGGCGGCGGGCTCGGGAAGACCTATGCGCTCGAATTCGCCCGTCGGGGCGCCCGGGTGGTGGTGAACGATCTCGGCGGCAAGTCCGATGGTACCGGCCAGGGGACGTCGATGGCCGATCAGGTGGTCGACGAAATCAAGGCGGCCGGTGGCGAAGCTGTGGCGAACTACGACTCGGTGGCCACACCGGAGGGGGGCGAGGCAATCATCCAGACGGCCGTCGATGCCTTCGGGAAGATCGACATCGTGGTGAACAATGCGGGCATTCTCCGTGACCGCTCCTTCGTCAAGCTGAGCCCCGAGGAACTCGGCCTCGTACTCGACGTACACTTGAAGGGGGCCTTCTACGTGTCGCAGCCCGCCTTCCGTCTCATGAAGGACCAGCGTTACGGCCGCTTCGTCTTCACGTCCTCGGCCGCTGGCCTGCTCGGGAATTTCGGCCAGACCAATTACGGCGCGGCGAAGATGGGTCTGGTGGGTCTGATGCACGTCCTCGCCGTCGAAGGCGCCAAATACGACATCAAGAGCAATGCCATCGCGCCGACCGCGCGCACACGCATGACCAAGGAATTACTCGGACCGATCGCGGAGTTTCTCGATCCGGAAACCGTGACGCCGCTGGTGACCTACCTCTGTTCGGA
>JAPOLW010000299.1 GCA_029976905.1 bacterium
GCTACGGCCCGGGCGGGACGGGCCCCGCGAGCGTCATCGCGAAATTCCCGACGCCGACGGCGGGCAACCGCGTCGTTGCCGAGACCTTCGACATGTACGGGCGCGAGGTGCGCTTCTATCAGCGTCTCGCCGCGCAGACCCCGGCACGAGCCCCGCGGCCCCTGCACGCGGAGATGAACGACGAGAATAGCGACTTCGTCCTGCTGCTCGAGGATCTCTCGGCCTGCCGCATCGGCGATCAATTGGCCGGTGCCGGACTCGCCGACGCCCGTCACGCCATCGACCAGATGGCCCGATTGCACGCGACCTGGTGGGGCCGGACCGATGATCCCGACCTGGCGTGGATCCCGCTGCACGACAATCCGACGCAAGCCGGGGGGATGAGCGCCGGCTTCGAAGCAGGCTGGCCGGTCTTCCTCGAGCGCTTTGGCGATGTGTTGCCGGCCGGGCAGGCCGAACGCTTCGCGGCCATCGGTCCGAATACCGGCGCCTGCCTCCAACGGATGTGCAGCGATGTGCTCACGGTGGTGCACGGGGACTTCCGGCTCGACAACCTCTTCTTCGAGGTCGACGGGGACCCGGCCGGCGTCGCATTGTTCGATTGGCAGGGGATCGCGCGCTCGTGCGGCCCGCAGGACCTGGGCTATTTCATCAGTCAGAGCGTGCAGTCCGAGGTGCGGCGTGCGCATCAGGAGGAGCTCTTGCAGCACTACCTCGACGGGCTCGGCGCGCACGGCGTCCGCGGGTATTCGCGCGAGCAGTGCTGGCGGGACTACCGCGTCTCGGTCCTCTACCTCTTCACCTTTGCGGTCGTCATCGCGGGGACTCTGGACCACTCCAATGAGCGCGGTGCTGCCATGGTGCGGGCGTTGGCCTCGCGCTCGGCCGAGACCATCGACGAGAACGACGCCCTGGCGCTGCTCGACTAGACGCGGCTTTCGCTAGGGGCGGTCGATCCAGCGACCGAGGAGGTCGTGGAAGTGCCGCAGACGCGACTCGTTGTAGTGTGCGACCTGGACGTGCGATCGAGCCGTCGTCTCGAGTCCCCTCTGCTGGCGCGGTAGATTGAAATTGTCCTGGTTGAAGACGCGCGCCAGCATGCCGAGCTCCGGTGCTTCCACCCAATCGTCGTCGGGGCCGAGCCAGTGGATGGGCGCTGCCGGGGGACGGGGGCCGTCGGGCAGGGGTTCGAGGAACATGACCTCCATGATGCTCTGCCGGTGGTCGTCTCCCAGCGGTCGAAAGCGGTACACGATCCGGTTGTACGCTCCCCAGGGGTGTAGGTTCGGAAAGAGCGTGTAGTAGAAGCTGTCCATGACTTCGGCGTCGCACAGGGCATCGGCCCCGTCGCCGAGCGCTCCGCGCAAGGTATCGCGCCGGCGAGCGGCGAGCGTGGCGCGTGCCGTGCTCCCCTCGGGAACCACCACCGTGGAAGGAGCCTCGTAGTCGGCGTCGAGTACGTTGTCGGCCATGGCCTGTTCGCTGGGCCGCTCTCGCAGATGCGGGCTCGGGGTGCCGTTGGGCGTCATGGAGCGGGAGAAGGTTTCGAAGACGTCGTTCTGTGAATTGGAGTCCCCCATGCTGCACAGGAGCTGCGGATGCGTGCCGACGACGTGGTAGGCCTCCATGAACGCTTCCTGGGCTACCTTCCAGTTGCAGCGCAGGACCTTGGCGACGTGTGCGACCTTGTAGCGGTCTTCGAGCGGCCAGCGGGTGAAGTGGGACGGCAGCTCGCCGAGGTGGTCGGCGAGCGGGGCGGCATCGGGGTCGGGGTTGAGGAAGACGAATCCACCCCAGGTTTCGACCTTCACCGACGGCAAGGCGTTGGCCTCCCAATCGACGTGCGGGAAATCCCAGCCGGCGGGGATCTCCTTGAGGCGACCGTCGAGGTGCCAGCACCATCCGTGGAAGGGGCAGCGCAGTTCACCGGCGTGGCCGCGCTCGTCGCGCAGCATGCGGCCGCGATGCAGGCAGGCGTTCCAGTAGGCTTTGATTTCGTCGGGAGCGGTTCGCACGAGGAGGAAGGAAAGGCCCGCGATGTCGTAGACGAGTTGGTCGCCGACCTCCGGGAGGTCTTCTTCGCGACACGCCATCTGCCAGACGCGCTTCCAGAGTTTCTCGACTTCGAGTTCGAAGAAGGCGCGCGAGGTGTAGCGCTCGACCGGGATGCGGTCGGGGGCAGACCCGATCGGCGAATCGATGCGCAGGACCTCGGGCACCGCGTGGGTGTCGGTGTCGAGTAGCTGCTGGTAGGTGATCGCCCGCGGATCAGGCACTCTCGCTCTCCTTCTGGGGATTCGTCGCCAGCGGCAGATCCCGGAAGCCGGCCGCGCGGCCGGGCGGGAGCTGGCGTCCGGCGACCCAGAGACAGAGGTGGGGGTCGGCCTGCCGCAGCGCGCCGTCGATCCACCCGCCGTGGGCGTCGAAACGGCCGGTCGTGCCGTCGGGTGTGGTGACGCGGGCGATGCCCGGCTCGTCGGATTCGTAGATCGCTCCGGTCAGTATGTGGAGCTTCCGTGGCATGATTCGGTTTTCCTCCGTCCGGCGCCGCCTCCCCGTGCCGCGTCGTCGGGGGAAGTGCATACACTGGATTCCCGCAGCGGGAGAGTATACGTCGGACGTCCTTGGTCAACCGGGCTCGAGCCCCGGTCCTCTCTGCGATGAAGAACACCCAGGTCCTTCTGGCGCGCCGTCCGGCGGGAGTCCCCCGTGAGAACGACTTCCGGGTCGTCGAGGACGACGTGCGCGCGCTCGCTTCCGGCGAATTCCTGGTCGAGAACCTCTACCTCTCTCTCGACGCGGGATTCCGCAATTGGATGAACGAGGAGAGTGGCGACGACGTCCTGCCGGCGATGCCGCTCGATCGGCCGGTGATGGGGCTTACCCTGGGACGGGTCTGCCAATCGCGCCATCCGGACTACGCCGAGGGCGCCTTGCTGATGGCGCGGCTGGCCTGGGAAGAATACTCCATCAGCGACGGCAGTGACTTCATCGTGCGCCTCGAGTCCGACGGGCGCTACCCGCTGCACTATCATCTCGGCGTGCTGGGGGACACGGGCATGTCGGCGTACTTCGGGCTGCACGACATCGGACGGCCGCAACCCGGGGAGACGGTTCTCGTGAGTGCGGCGGGTGGTGCGGTCGGCTCGATCGCGGGACAGATCGCCCGCATTCACGGCGCCCGTGCGGTGGGGCTGGTCGGCTCTGCCGAGAAATGTGCCCGCCTCTGCCGCGACCTGGGATACGACGAAGCGATCGACCGAAGCGCTCCCGACGTGGCGGAGAGGATCGCCGCGGCGTGTCCCGAGGGCGTCCACGTCTACTTCGACAGCGTCGGCGGCCCGCTTCTCGAGCAGGTTCTCGTCCACATCGCCGAGGGTGCCGGGATCCCCTTCGGCGGTGCGGCCCCCGCCTACAACGCACCCGTGCCGCTGCCCGGCCCGTCCAACCTCTTTGCGTTGGTACTCAAGTCGGCCCGCCTCGAAGGGTTCATGACCCATCGTAACGTCGACCGCTACCCCGAGGCGCGGTCGGCGCTTTCGGGCTGGCTCGACGACGGCCGCCTGCGCAGCGTGGAATACATCCACGAGGGCGTCGCGCAGGCCGGTGTCGGCTTCTGTCACCTCTTCGAGGGGCGCAATTTCGGAAAATCCGTCGTCCGGGTGCGGGACGACGACGCCTCTCCGGCGCGGCGCTAGGGGATCCGACCTCGAGGCCCCGGCGGACCGGCGCGTCCTCCCGAGGGCGGATCCCCGTTGGCGTCAGTAGGTGAATCCGATCTCGATGCCCCAGGTCGCTGGCGCGTTGAGGGCGCCGAAGGCAAAGAGGCCGCCGACCTCGAGACCCGAAGACACGTAGGTCTCGTTGGTCATGTTCCGGCCGAAGGCCATGACCTGCCACTCCATGCCGTCGGGTCCCGCCGGGAAGGAATAGCTCAACGTGGAGTTGAGCAAACCGTGGGAGCGGGTGCGCGCGAAGTCGAAGTTGAGGAACGTGGTCTGGTAGTCGTCGATCCATCGCCAGTCGATGTGGAACAAGCCGGTGCCGATTCCGATCTGGCGCACGTAGTCCACGAAGATGCCGTATTGGAAGGGGGGGGCGCGGCGCAGTTCGAGGACCGAGAAGGGCGCCGAGAAGGCCTCGGAGGTCTCGCTGGCCGGGATGAAGAAGTCGCCTCCGGTGAATTGCGCGTCGAGGTAGCCGAAGCTCTGGTGCACCGACAGCCCCTCGAAGGGGTAGATGGTCAATTCGACCTCGACGCCGCGGGTGCGCGCGCGACTCGCGTTCTCGACCAGGGTCTGCTGCCCCAGCGGCGAATCGGGAGCGGGCACCACGATCTCCTCCTGCTTGTCGCGGTACTCGTTCCAGAAGAGCGCGATGTTCGCGCGCACGCGCCGGTCGAACCAGTCGCTCTTGAGGCCGAGTTCGTAGGAATCGACGAACTCCGGATCGTAGGGCCCGAGAGCCGAGGCTGCGGTCGCCCGGCCATTCCAGCCACCGCTCTTGAAGCCGCGTGAATACAAGAAGTAGGTGAGCGCGTCGTCGGTGATGCGCGCATCGATGCCGGCCGAGGGCGTGAAGGCGTTCCAGTTCTCGGCGCGCGGGTCGGAGAAGGCGTTGGGGATGACCAGTCCCGGCGCGATCTCGACGTCGATCTGGTACTCGGTCAGGTCCTTCTCCTCCCAGGTATAGCGCAGGCCGGCCGTCAGGGTCAGCCAGTCGGTCACGTCGAAATCGGCCTGGAAGAAGGGCGCGAAGCTATACGTCGATTGGGCGGTTTCCTGAAGGAGTTTGGTGGACAGCGGCGTGCCGGGGACGAGGATGCTGCTGATGTAGAGGCTCTGTTGGTCCAGGGTGTACCGCGCCCACCAGAGGTAGAGACCGGCAACGAACTGGAAGCGGTCGAAGGCATCGGAGGCGAGACGGAACTCCTGGCTCACCTGGTCGTAGGTCTGGTCGCGGACGGTGCTGAAGAAGTCCGCCGCGGTCGCGTCGAAGTCCTGGTCGACGCTCTCGTTGTGGCCGCGCCAACCCGTGATCGACGTCGCGGTCCCCACCCCCGCGATGTCCCAGTCGACCTGGAGAGTGGTGGCGTTCAGGTTCATGCGCGAGTAGTCCGAGAAGTTCTGCGTCGAGATGCGATCGAGATTGTCGACGGCGCAGCGGCCGAAGGCCGTACACTGCAGATCGCCGCCCGGCAGGAAGACGTTCTGCCCGGCCGGCTGGCTGAAGTTCACCAGAGCGCCCGTCGGCGTCGCGTCGCGGATGTGCTCGTAGGTGAACAGGGCGCTCAGGTTGTCGGTCGGCTCCCAGAGCAGCTGTGCCCCTGTCGTCAGGTACTCGAGGCCGCCGACCCGCCGGTCCTTCGTGGTGTTGAACATGAAGCCATCGTCGTTGGCGGAGTAGACCCAGACCTTTCCGGCCAGCGTATCCTCGAGGATCGGGAAGTTCAGCACGAAGCGGTAATCGTTGCGTTG
>JAPOLW010000029.1 GCA_029976905.1 bacterium
CTTCGCCGTCTTCTTCTCGGTAACGTGAACGCATTCACGGACCCCGTTGAATCCGAATCCCGAGGCCTGATAGGACGAGTCCAAGCGGAAGGGGGGATCATGTTCCGATTCCACATCCTGGGCCTCCTGCGGAGGGGTCAGCCCTACCACGGGTATGCCCTGATGAAGGAGTACAACCGTCGGACCGGTCGAAGTCACGGCGCCGGATACTTCTACCGGCAACTTGGTGAACTCCTCTCGCTGGGGCTCGTGCGCTCGGCACCGAATCCGCTCGGCGCCGACCGGCGACGCACGCCCTACGAAATCACGACACTCGGCCTCGAGGCCTTCGACGAATGGTTCGAGGAAATTCCCGAGGAACCCACCGATTCGAACGTCGAACAGATCGCGCGGGCCATGTTCTTCTCCGAAGTCGAGCCCGAAGTCGCCGATCGCGTTCTCGTGCGCTGGCAGCGCGACCTCATGGAGAAGGCAAAAACCCTCCAGCACGATCTACAACGGGCAAGCGCCAGACACTCGGATCCAGCCGACATGCGCCCCATGCTGATCCATCGCAGCCTCTACCGCATCTCGGCAGACCTGAAATTTCTCGAAGAGGTTGGCGAAACGCTCGGAAACCGGAATACGGAGAAGAAGAGCGAGAAGGTCCCGCGCAGCGCCAGGAAGCGGAGGCGATCCTCGCAACCGACACACTAGGAGCGCGTCCAACCGGACCAGCCGGTGTCGGGGACCGAGTGGAGAGCGGCCGCGAAATCGGTCTCTGATCCGCTTCGACATGCGGGCCCCAGACGATGGGCCCCGACCGATCCCCCGGAGCGGCCGGAACCGGGAAGACGCCGCGGGGAGAAACCGCCGGCGATCGTTTCAGACCAGCGGCCGCAGATACCGCCCCGTCTGTGAAGCACGCACGCGCGCGATCTGTTCGGGGGTTCCGGTCCCGACGATCTCTCCGCCGCCCGGCCCACCGTCGGGACCGAGGTCGATGACCCAGTCGGCGGTCTTGATGACGTCCAGGTTGTGCTCGATGACGATGATCGTATTGCCCGCGGCGACCAGCCGATCGAGAACGCCGAGGAGTTTCTTCACGTCGTCGAAGTGCAGACCGGTGGTCGGTTCGTCGAGGAGATAGACCGTTCGTCCCGTCGCGCGTTTGGAGAGTTCGCGCGCCAGCTTGATTCTCTGCGCCTCACCGCCACTCAAAGTGGGTGAGGGCTGTCCGAGATGGAGGTAGTCGAGTCCGACGTCGGCGAGGAGCCCCAACTGGGCGCTGATCTTCGGATGCGCCGCGAAGAGACCGAGCGCTTCGACGACGGTCAGATCGAGAACATCCGCGATGGAGTGGCCTTTGTATTGCACCTCGAGGGTGGCTTCGTTGAAGCGACGCCCGCCACAATCCTCGCACTTCACGTAGACGTCGGAGAGAAAATGCATTTCTACCTTCAGGACACCGTCCCCCTGACAGGCTTCGCATCGACCGCCCTTTACGTTGAAGGAGAATCGTCCGGGCGTATGACCGCGCACCTTCGCACCCGGGAGCATGGCGAAGAACTTCCGGATCTCGTCGAAGACTTTGATGTACGTGACCGGATTCGAGCGCGGCGTGCGGCCGATGGGTCGTTGATCGATCGCCACGATCTTGTCGACCTGTTCGGCACCCTCGAGGCGACGGTGCCGTCCCGCCCGTCTCTGACTCTGCTGTAGATGGCGCGACAGCGCCGGGTAGAGGACGTCGTTGACGAGGGTGGATTTTCCCGCGCCGGAAACACCCGTCACGGCCGTCAGAACACCGAGGGGAAAGTCCACGTCGACACGCTTCAGGTTGTTCTCGGAAGCGCCGACGACGCGGATCGTTCCCCGCGCCGACCGCCGACTCTCCGGCACCGCAATCGCCTCCCGGCCGGAGAGGTAGGCGCCGGTGATCGACTTGCGGTTGCGCTCGAGACTTCGGGGGGTTCCGACATGTACGATCTCGCCACCGCGCACACCCGCCCCGGGGCCGAAGTCGATGACGTGATCTGCCGCCCGGATCGTTTCTTCGTCGTGTTCCACGACCACGACCGTGTTTCCGATGTCCCGCATGCGTACGAGCGTCGCGAGCAGTTTCTTGTTGTCTCGCTGATGCAGGCCAATGCTGGGCTCGTCGAGGATGTAGATCACCCCGGTCAGCTCCGAGCCGACCTGACTGGCAAGCCGGATGCGCTGCGACTCGCCACCGGAAAGGCTCGGCCCCGAGCGATCGAGGCTCAGGTAGGACAGCCCCACGGCGGAGAGGAACTCCAGACGGCTCCGAATCTCCTTGAGGACCTCGCCGGCGATCTCGCCCGCCGCCCCCGCGAGGCGAAGCTCCGCGAAGAAGGCGCGCGCATCGTCGATCGTCATCCGGGAGACCTCGACGATGGTCCGACCGCCGAGGCGCACCGCGGTGCTTTCGGGCCGGAGACGCGACCCGGCACACGTCGAACAAGCCGCCGTCGCCATGAATTGGCCGTACCAGCGCTTCATGCCTTCCGAGCGGGTTTGCCGGAAGACGCGGGTCAGGCGCGGGATGCAGCCCTCGAAGCGGACCCGCATCTCTCCATTCTCCCACTTGAGTGGAAATCGTCGCTGGCCAGCACCATGCAGCAGAACCTTTCGCTGCGCGGCCGAAAGATCGTCCCAGGGCGCGTCGAGGGGAATGCGGTAGACCCGACAGACCTCCAGGCGCACCCGGGTGCCCCACCCCTTCTTGTCCGCACTCACGCGCCCCCACGGCTTCACCGCGCCCTCGGCCAGGGACAAGCTCCCATCGGGCACCAGGAGCTCTGGATCGAGTTCCATGCGCGTCCCCAGGCCGTTGCAGTCCACGCACATTCCCTGCGGCGAATTGAAGCTGAAGCCCTGTGGGCTCGGTTCGGGGAATCCGATCTTGCAGTGCGTGCAGGATAGTTTCTCCGAATAGATCCGGTCCGGCCCCCCATCGATCGACGCCAGAAGCGTGCCTCCCCCAAGGCGCAGGGCCGCCTCCACCGACTCGGTCAGACGCGAGGCCGATCCCCTCTTGAGCACGAGGCGATCGACGACGGCTTCCACATGGTGCTTCTTGCGCTTGTCGAGGGCTTCGACCTCCTCGCTGCGAATCACCTCGCCGTCGATACGCAGACGCACGAAGCCCTGCGCACGCGCATCGGCGAGCAGCTCGCGGAACTCTCCCTTCCGGTTGACCAGCAGCGGGGCCATGAGAATCAGGCGGGTTCCCGCATCGAGGCCGCCGAGTTCCCGGGCGATGCGTTCGGCGGTCTGGCCCTGGACCGGGCGCCCGCAACGATGGCAGTGCTGCTCTCCGACCCGCGCGTAGAGGACCCGGAGGTAATCGGAGATCTCGGTAATGGTGCCCACGGTCGAACGTGGATTGGTCCCGGTGGTCTTTTGTTCGATGGAGACGGTCGGCGAAAGTCCACGAATGTGGTCGTACTTCGGCTTCTCCATCTGCCCGAGAAACTGACGGGCGTAGGAAGAGAGGCTCTCGACGTAGCGTCGCTGGCCTTCGGCATAGACCGTGTCGAAGGCGAGCGACGACTTCCCGGAGCCCGACACCCCCGTGAGCACGACCAGTTTCTTCTTAGGGATCCGGAGATCGACCGACTTCAGATTGTGCTCCCGGGCGCCCTTGACCCAGATATGGTCCAGTTCGGTCGCTGCCTTCGTCTTCCCCATGGGGCGCAAAGGTTGCATAGTCACCTCGGCGGAGCACGCCCGCTCCGGAAACGAGAGGGACAGGTACCATGACGACGAAGAGTCACGACCCCCGGGAATTGTTCGACCTCACCGGAAAGGTCGCCCTGATCACCGGCGGCAGTCGCGGCCTGGGCCGGGAGATGGTTCTGGCTTTCGCACAAAACGGCGCCGATGTGGTGATCGCGAGCCGCAAGATCGAGAACTGCGAGGCCCTCGCCGCCGAGGTCGAGGAGAAGACGGGGCGACGCGCCGTTCCCGTGGGCTGTCACGTCGGCGAATGGCGTCAATGCGACGCGCTCGTCGATGCCGCCTACGAAACCTTCGGACGGGTGGACGTACTCGTGAACAATGCCGGCATGTCCCCCCTCTACCCCTCGCTCCCCGAGGTATCGGAGGATCTCTACGACAAGGTGCTCGCCGTGAATCTGAAGGGACCCTTCCGCCTCTCCTCGGTCATCGGGGCACGGATGGCGGAAGGCTCCGGGGGCTCGATCATCAACGTCAGCAGCGTCGCCGCCGTGGCGCCCTCGCCCATCGAAATTCCCTACGCGGCCGCCAAGGCGGGGTTGAACAACCTCACGCTCGGCCTGGCGCGTACCTTCGCCCCCCGGGTGCGCGTGAACTGCCTCATGCCCGGCCCCTTCCTGACGGACATCAGCAAGGCGTGGAACCTCGAGGCGTTCCAGAAAGCGGCCGAAACAGGCATTCCCCTCCGACGCGGCGGCGAACCGGGCGAAGTGGTGGGCGCGGCGCTCTATCTTGCCTCGAACGCCTCCAGCTACACGACCGGCGCCGTGATCAAGATCGACGGCGGTGTCGCCTACGGCCCCGGATGAGACCTACTCTCAGAGCAGGCGATCGACGAGATCGACGAGGACATCGATCCGGAAGGGCTTCTTGAGAAAAGCAGCGAGACCCGATCGACCGAAGGCGACGCGGGCCTGATCCTCGTTGTATCCGCTGACGAGCACGAATTTCGCGTCGGACTCGTGCGTGCGTAAGGCATCGAAGAGTTCGCCAGCATCCGCATCGGGCATGCTGAGATCAAGGAGGACGAGACGGACTCGGCGCGCCTCCTGCGCAAAGATCTCCCTTGCCTCCTGGCCACCCGCCGCCATCTCGACCTCGACTCCCGCCGTGCGCAGGCTCGTGGCCAGAAGTTCTCGCACCATCTCCTCATCGTCGATGACGAGCGCGAGTGGGCGCGTCTCTCGAGATCCGTTCATGATCGAGTGGCCCTCCACCCGCCTCGAGCGCCACGGTCCATGATCGCCGCTGGAAGACGCCCGCGTTGGAAACGCAGGAGAAGAAGGCGAGCGAAACTCCCCCCGCCCGGGAGGCTGCCCCCCACAGAGCGTGCGCCGACGCGACGCCCCCCGTCCCTGATCCCAGGAAAGGACACTTTTGCCGGGGATAGCACGCAGCCTGGGCCCGAGGGAAACACGCTTGCGTCCAGGCGGGCGGGGACGGTCATCCACCCGGGAGTTGCCGAAGCAGATCCACATGGCGCCCCGCGCCCGCCGCGATCTCGGCGCCGATCTCGCCGCGGCGGACGAGATCGGCCAGCGAGAGCTCCAGCGAGATCATGCCCTCATCCCGTCCCGTCTGGATCTGGCTGGCAATGTGATGACCACGACCCTCGCGAATGTTCGCCGCGACGCCTGGGGTGACGAGCATCTTCTCCACCGCAGGCACCAGACGCCCTGACCGTCGCCCCGGCAACAGAACCTGGGTCATGATCGCGCGCAGCGATCCCGCGAGCTGCCACCGGACCTGGGCCTGTTGGTGGGGCGCAAAGGCATCGATGATCCGGTCGACGGCCATCGCGGCACTACCCGCGTGCAGGGTCGAGAGAACCAGGTGGCCCGTCTCGGCCGCGGTGAGGGCCGCACCGATCGTCTCGGGGTCGCGCATCTCACCGACGAGGATCACGTCAGGCCCTTCGCGGAGAGCCGCGCGAAGCCCATCGGCGAAATTTCGCACGTGACGCCCCACTTCACGTTGGTGGATGAGACAACGTCCGTGCGCGTATCGGAATTCGATCGGATCCTCGATGGTGACGATGTGGCGGGCGTCGTGGT
Source organism: bacterium (assembly GCA_029976905.1). GTDB lineage: Bacteria > Desulfobacterota > Binatia > UBA12015 > UBA12015 > VGTG01. Next base: position 5,796 of record JAPOLW010000029.1, read on the forward strand.
GATTCAGATGATCGATGAGTGCCGCGAGCGTGGAGGACTTCCCCGACCCCGTAGGCCCCACCAGAAGCACGAGACCATCGGGGTAGCCAACCAGACGCACGAGATCCGCGGGGAGTCCGAGGTCGGCCAGGGAGCGGATGCCCCGGCGGATCGGCCGCAGGACCGCGGCAATCCCCTCCTGGTGACAAAAGACGTTCGCACGCGCCCGGTCGCCGCCAAATTCGATGGACAGATCGACGCTGCCGCGCTGCTCGAGGTCCAATCGGTGCGTTTCGCTCAAGCCGAGGAAGGACAGGATCTCCCCGGCCGCGAAGCACGTTCCAGGAATGCTCTCGAGTTCGCGGCCCACACGCAACCGTGCATCGGCCGTCGTGGAGACGAAGACATCGATCGCCTCGCGCTCGAACGCACGCGCCACGATCGCCTCCAGACCCCCTGGACCGTCGGTCGCCTCTGCCTGGGAAACCTCTCGGTCCGGCATCCGCGCCCCCGTCCCCTGCGGCGCCACGTCGGTACGCCGAAACTCCATCGCGGCATCGGTGTCGATTTCGACCGTGAAGCGCACATCTCCTTCCCGGGCGCGCAGAAGATAGATTCCATCGATCGAGGCTTCCCGAACCTCGTCGACGAAGCGCGCGAAGATTCCGTCCTGCAAGGGAGGCATCGAAAGCAAGCGGCGCTCTCCTCCGCTCACCAGGGCCGGTGCCCGGCCAGCCGCGAGCGAGAGCCCTTCGGCTCGCTGGGCCACCAGCAGGTTCAGGAGCGCATCGACGCCGGCCATCGAGCCCTGTGCTCAGTCGACGCCGAGAACCTCGGCGAGTCCCTGCTCGAGGCACTCGACGAAGACATCAGGGTCGGGAACGGCTGCGCGGTCGGTGTTTACCGCGATCCCCAGATCGCCGTCGTAGCTGAACAGGGTGATGTTCGCGGCCGCGCCGGAGAGTGGGCCGAAGCCGTAGATCTGCTCCACTCGGGCACCGCAGACGTAGACGTCGAACGGAGGCCCGGGCACATTGCTCGTGACGAAATCGCAGCCCTTCATCATGGCGCCGAAAACCGCCGTCGTCACAGCCGTGGGAAAACGATTGAGCAGGGAGCTGATCTCATCGACGATCGGCAAGGCTGGCTCGTCCCGTTGCTGGTGGACGAGGGCGCGGATCACCTGCATCCGTTCGGTGGGATCTCCGATGTCGAGCGGCACCAGGAAACGCACCGGAACGAATTGGTTCCCCGCCTTCGTTTCGGTCGACTCGCTGCGAAGGTTGATCGGCATGCTCATGCGCAGGGCGGAGACCGCTGCGCCGTGGCGGTCGTGGTAGCGCTTCATGCCTCCGGCGATCGCGGCGACGAAGGCGTCGTTCAGCCGACCACCGGCGCGATGCGCGGCTTCCTTCGCGGCGCGGAAGGGGACGCGCAGGGTGTCGAAGCGCCACCGGGACGAACGTCCGCGCAAGAGGGGACTGGCCGGCTCCGAGACCGGCTGCAGCAACCGTCCGATCGAACCGAGGGCGTCGGAAAGGTCACGCGCAACGCCGACGGGATCCCGGGTCATCTCCGAGAGACCCTCGCCCAGGGAATTCCACGTTCGCCGCACCCGGTTGGACTGCTTTTTCCGTTCGTGGTCGATCGCATCGAGAACCCGCTCGGCCTGCGTCATCAAGTGGACGGGGGGAGGAGCGGGCAGCGGTTCGAGATCGCCGGACTCGGGCGTGCGGCCCCGTTCGACCATGCTGACCGTCATGCGCACCAGCCCGACGCCGTCGGAGAGCGCGTGATGCAACTTCATGAGCAGCGCACAGCGGCCGTCGGCGAGGCCATCGACCAGACGCATCTCCCATAACGGCCGATCCCGGTCGAAGGAGTGCATGGCAAAGAGTTGTGCCGTGTCGAGGAGGTCGCGCATGGACCCATCCCCAGAAAGGCGGACGCGTCGCACGTGGAAATCCAGATCGAAATCGGGATCGACCTCCCAACGCGGCGGTGCGATCGAGAAGGCCCCCGAGGAGACCCGCTCACGCAGCCGCGGAACGACGCGAGAGGCCCGCTCGATCTTCTGGATCAAGCGCTGCTCGTCCGGCATGCCGTCGAGAATCCAGACGACGGTAATGGTCGAGCGCAACTGCGGATCGCGCTCGATGTGCCACATCAGCGCATCCGAATCACTCATGCGGTTGTCGAACTGGACGTCCTCGGACATAGGCCCCTCCCAGCGCGAGTATACGATCGGGCCCGCAGCCTGCCTAGGGTCCCTTCTCCTCGTCCTTCGCCCGCCCGCACCCGGGGAATCTCAGCGACCCGTGGGCGCAGATCCCAGCTCCTTCAGCGGCCCGACGATCCGCGAAGCTCAGCGCGATATCCCTCGATCAGAGCCCGCACCTCGGGCGCCATGACATAGAGACCGACGACGTTTGGGATCGCCACGATGAAGATCAACGCATCCGACATCCGCAAGACGGCGTCGAGTTCGAGCAGACAGCCGAGCACGATGAACAGACAGAAGACGACCTGGAAGACCCGCTCTGCCCCGCGGCCACCCCCGACCAGGTAGGTCCAGCCTTTGAGGCCGTAGTACGACCAACTGATCATCGTGGTGAAGGCGAACAGGAGCGCCGCCAGGGCGACCAGAACCGGAGACCAAGTGAGCGTGCTGGCGAACGCGGCCGAGGTGATCTCGACGCCTTCGAGGCCGCGCTCGGCAAGACCTGGCTCGTAGATGGTGGTCAGGATGACCAGGGCCGTGACCGTGCAGATCACCACCGTGTCGATGAAGGGCTCGAGCAGCGCGACGAAACCTTCGGTGGCTGGATGGTGGGTGCGCACGGCGGAGTGGGCGATGGCCGCGGACCCAAGTCCGGCCTCATTCGAGAAGACCGCCCGCTGAAACCCGAGGATCATGACGCCGGCGACTCCTCCCGCGATGCCGTCGGGGGTGAAGGCCCCCGCGACGATCGCAGCCAACGCCCCGGGCAGGGCATCGACGTTCAATCCGATCACGCAAAGCCCGCCAAAGAGATAGAGAGCTGCCATGACCGGGACGAGGCGCTCGGCGACTCGTGCGATGCTGCGAATGCCGCCCAGGATCACCAGCCCGACGCTTCCCGCCAACAAGAGCCCGAAGAGCGCCGACCGGTTGGCAAAGAAGCTCTCCTCCCCGCCCGTCACCACGACGAACTGCAGGTAGGCCTGGTTGGACTGGAACATGTTGCCGATCCCCAGGCACCCAAAGACCATCGCGAACGCGTAGAAGGCGCCAAGAGCACGACCGAGCCCCGGCCGCCCGCGGCGCTCGAAACCACGCGCGAGCGTATACATCGGCCCACCGGAGACGCTGCCGTCCTCGTGCTGCGTTCGGTAGGCCACCCCGAGGGTGCATTCGGCGCATTTGGTCGCCATGCCGAGGAGGCCAGCACAGATCATCCAGAACGTCGCCCCGGGCCCTCCGAGCGAGAGGGCGATGGCGACGCCGCCGATGTTGCCGATGCCGACCGTCCCCGAGATCGCCGTCGAAAGCGCCGCGAAGGCGCTGATCTCGCCGCTCTCGCCGGTTCCGGTCGCCTTCCCCGCGACGATCCGCAGGGCCTCGCGAAAACCGCGGATCTGGACCCCGCGCAGGTAGACCGTGAAAAAGACGCCGGCGGCCACCAGCCAGAGAACGATCAGAGGCAACTGAGCGCCACCGACTCCGACGGAGACGAAGACCACGGCCGAAAGCGCGTCGGCCACGGGGGTGACCGACTCGTTCACCCAGAGTTCGAGATCCACAGACCCGCGTTATCGCCGACCGCCGAGGGAACGACAAACGCTCAGAGGGCTGGGACGCTTCTCCCGGGAAGCCGGCCTGGCTGCCCTTTGCGAGGCGACGGCTCGGGGGACGGCGACACGATGCGCTCTCGTGCCGGATCCGGAGCTGGATCGCAGGGCAGCCGGGCCGGGTCTCCGGGAGCCGACGCGGCCCGCCGGGGTGGACCCGTGCTCAGGACTCCTTGGTCTCGGGAGTCTCTTCGGACTCCTCGACCGTGCTTTCACCCGGGACCATGGCGTCGACCGACGCCGCCAGAGCCCCATCGGCTGCATGGAAGTCGAGGCCTTCGGGTTCTCCCAGTCCTTCGTCGTCCTCGAGAAGGGCCGGTTCCTCCTCGCCATCCTTGCGAGCCGCCTTCTTTTCTTCCTTGGCGCGTCGCTTCGCCTGGCGCGCCAACTCTTTCTGCCTCTTCAGGAATCCTTGCCGCGATCTCTTCAAAGCACCGTCCTAACTCTGGCTTTTCGTGAGCCAGTCCGCCGGATTTTCTCTCCTCTACCATGCCTATCCGCCATCCGCGCCCCCCGGGTGCTGCTTTTCGGGTCGAGCGGTGCCCGACGGGCGTAGCGGCCCAGACGGCCCGTCGCGGGAGCTCGCTTGACGTCGAATCGCCGAACGCGCGACTGTGCGGCGATGAGCACAGGCCAGACCCGGACGCATCTGCGGACCTGCCCCCTTTGCGAAGCCATGTGTGGCCTCGAAGTCACCGTCGAGGACGAACGGGTCACCTCCATTCGACCCGATGCGCAGGACGTCTGGAGCAAGGGGTATGTTTGCCCAAAGGGCGCCGTCCTCGGCGACCTGCATCACGACCCCGACCGGCTGCGGGCGCCGCTGGTGCGCGACGGCGAGCAGTGGCGGGAGGTCTCCTGGGAGGAAGCCTTCCAGGAAGCCGCGCATCGTCTGCAGACGGTGATTCGCGAGCACGGCATCGAATCCACCACCGCCTACGTCGGCAACCCGACGGCCCACAACTTCTCCCTCTCGCGATACGTCGGCGCCTTCATGCCCATGTCGAGTCTTCCGATGATCTACTCCGCCGGGACGGTCGACCAATGGCCCAAGAATCTCGTGGGAGCCCTGGTCTACGGCGGCATGTGGTCGATTCCCGTGCCCGACCTGGACCGCACCGACCACCTCCTTGTCCTGGGCGCCAATCCCAGCGCCTCGCAAGGCAGTCTGCTCGCCGCCGCGGACGTACTCGGTCGCATGGATGCGATCCGTGCGCGCGGCGGCCGCATCGTCTTGATCGACCCCCGGCGGACCGCGACGGCCGACCACGCCGACGAGTGGATACCCATCACGCCGGGAACCGACGCGGCCCTTCTCGCCGCGATGGTGCACGTGCTCTTCGCCGAAGACCTTGCCCGCCCCGGCCCCCTTGCGGCGCATACCGAGGGCCTCGAGCGCGTCGAGGAGCTCTGCCGCCCCTTCTCCCCGGAACGGGTCGCGGCCACCTGCCGGATTCCTGCCGAAACGATCCGCAGACTCGCGCGGGAACTGGCCACCGCGCGGACCGCAGCGGTCTACGGCCGCATCGGCACCTGCAACCAGGAGTTCGGAACCCTGGCCTCGTGGCTGGTCGAGGTGCTCAACGTGGTGACCGGCAATCTCGACCGACCCGGAGGATCGATGTTCTCGAACCCTCTCGCCTGGTCGCTCACCAGCCTGAAGCCGCCGGACCAGCCCCCGGAGTGGGCCTTCGGGCGTTGGAAAAGCCGCGTTCGCGGCGCGCCCGAGGTCCTCGGGCAATACCCGGTCTCTTGCCTGGCCGAGGAGATCTCGACGCCGGGCGCCGGCCAGATCAAGGCGCTCGTCACGATCGCGGGCAACCCGGTGATCAGCGCGCCCGACGCCGCCCGGCTCGACGAGGCGCTGCCCATGCTCGAGGCCATGGTCAGCGTCGACAACTACCTCAACGAAACCACCCGGCATGCCCACGTCATCCTGCCTGGGCTCTCGCCCTTCGAGCAGCCACACTACGACGAGCTGCTCTGGTCGTGGGCGGTGCGGAATGCCGGCAAGTATTCCGAACCGATCTTCCCCCCGGAACCAGGACGCCCGGCGGAGTGGGAGATTCTGTTGAAGCTGGCGGCGATCCTGGCGGGTGCGGCCCCCGAAGACGCGGACCCCGCCTTGCTCGACGATCTCTATTTTGCCGGACTGGTCGGCGTCGTCGTGGGCGACCCCACGTCCCGGATCGCCGGTCGCGATGCCGCCGAAATCGTCGCAGCGACCGCCGGGGCGGGACCCGAACGACTTCTCGACTTCGCCATCCGCTCCGGGCCCCACGGCGATCTATACGGCGCCCACCCCGAGGGCCTGACGCTCGATACCCTGCGGGCGCAACCCCACGGGATCGACAGGGGAGCCCTGGAGCCCCGACTCGAGGAGGTCCTGCGCACCCCCTCGGGCAAGGTCGAACTGGCGCCTCCCTACATCACGGCGGATCTCGATCGTCTCGCGGCACGCCTCGACCGTCCCGAGGACGACCTCGTTCTGGTGAGCCGCCGACACGTCCGCTCGAACAACTCGTGGATGCACAATCTCGAACGCCTCGTCCGGGGCCGCGAGCGGTGTACGCTCCTGATCCACCCCGACGACGCGGCCCGCTGCGGGGTGCGTGCGGGGAGCCACGCGCGCATTACCTCGAGCGCAGGCTCGCTGGAGGCCCCCGTCGAGGTCAGCGACGAAATGATGCCCGGGGTCGTCTGCCTTCCGCACGGCTGGGGTCACGATCGCGCGGGCATCCGCATGGAGGTCGCGGCACGGCACCCCGGCGTGAACAACAATCTGCTCGCACCCGGGCAATTCGTGGACGTCCCCTCGGGCAATGCGGTGGTCAACGGGATTCCGGTCGAGGTGCGGCCCGCCTGAGCCGCCGCACACTCACGACGTGTATTCGGCCAGGGTGCCTTCGAGGCGAGCCAGACTGTCGGCGAGGCCCCCGGGGCGGCTCCGCTCCAACCAGCACGCGCGTTGCTCTTCGATCGCCGCCGCGAGGTCGGCCCGCAGCACGTCGACAGTCGGGGCATCGAAGCCCCCCTGCCGCGCGCTGCGCCACGCGCCGTGACGCGCCAGACCCACCGCCTGGGCGATCTCGCGCTGCACGAGTGCCCCGTCCGCACACTGCGGACGGGCCGCCGAAATCGAATCGAGGATCTCGCCTGCCGAGGCGACGACCCGCGCGAGGCCGTCTTGCGTCGGCTCACCCATCAAGCGCGCCAGGAAGGAGAGCCCCCCACCGAGAAGCTGGTAGTGGAGGACGCTTCCGTTGAACGGCTGCACACCGGTTTCACGGGAAAGCCCTCCGGCCGCTTCGAGGGCGTCGGCAAGTCGCCCTGTGGGATCCTCGAAGATCTCGTCGGACAGAAAACCGGCGGTCTCGACCTCGCGATTCGCCTGCAGGCACCAGCTGACGGCAGCCCCGTAGGCCAGAGGCGGAAAGCTCACCGACGGAGGCTGCAGGTGGCCGCTGTCACCCCAGTCGGTGATGAGATAGCCGCCGGCGCCCGCGGCCAATCCCTGCTCGGCTGCATCACGGAGATTTGCGCGCGCATTGGGCAAGCGGCCCACCAGGGAGTTCCAACTCGACGTCCCCGGACAGACCCAGAAGGGGCGGCCTGAATCGGCGAAGGGCCGTACGTGGCCCGAGAAGCCGCGCAGGGTCTCCGGCGTCACACCGAAGTCCCCGAGAATCTCGAACAACTCCGGCGGCAGCCGCTCCACCTCCATCGGCCCCTCGTAATGCCAGACCAGAGCGACGGTGTCATTTGCGGGAAGCAGGGGGAGCAGCTCCGGACTCTGTCGGACGATGTCCCCCCAGAAGAGAGCCTCCTTCCCCTGGCGATGCACGAGTTCCAGGATGCGCAGCAGAAAGTCGACATAGACCCGGCCGCGACCGCGGCGTTCGACCTCGGCACGCGACCATCCGTGTCCGAGCTCGAAGGTCTCGTCACAATTCACGTTGACGCGACGACTCGAGAAACACGGAAGAAGCTCGTCGAAGAGCGAGGCGACGAACGCGAGACTCTCGTCGCTGGGCGCGAGAACGCTGGCGGGCTGGGTGCGTCCCCAACGCGTCTCCCAACCGTCGGGCGTCTCCGCGAGCGATCGATAGGCGTCGCGTGCAAGCCAACGCTCCATGTGACCAAAGGCGTTTTGGTTGGCCGCGAGTTCGATGCCGGACTCGCGGCAAAGCGCGTCGAGCCAGGCAACGTCCTCGGGGGTGATGGGGGAGGCGTCGCGCCAGACGTCCCGATGGTCCCGGTAGGCGAAGGTGTGCTCGGTGTAGAGCTGCAGATGGTTGATGCGCAGCCGCGCGAGCAATCCGACGATGCGCTCGAGCGTGGCGCGTGTCGGCACCCGGTCGCGACTGACGTCGAGCATGTAGCCCCGCACCGGGAAGTCGGGCCGATCCCGTATGGAGGACTCCGGCCAGGAGTCCCCGTAGGCCCGGCGCAGGGATTCGAGCGTCTGGCGCGCGTACCGCAAAGCGCGTTCGTCCCCGTAGCGGACGTCGATGCCCTCCGACGAGACCTCGATCGCATAGGCTTCCGGTCCAAGGGCCGCATCGTGCCGGAGGGAGGGCGCCGCCGGGTCGACCGTATGGCGCGTCGAACCCAGATGCACCTCACGCGGAACGGGGAAGAAACGGGGATGCCGGCCGTCACTCATGCCGGCGGTTGTAGCCCCCTGCGGGTTCCGATCAAACCCAGGCCAGGGACGCCTCCCGCCCTCGACGAGCGCGGGCCGAGGACGCCGGTGGTCTCCGGGTTCCGCAGAACCCGCAACGCATCCTCAATCGGCATCGACCGGTCCGCGTGGGCGCGGGTCGGCCGCGCAGAAGCCGTTGCGACCACGGTCGAGGAAGGCGAAGAGTTCCAGGAGCTCGGGCGTCATGGCATCGGTCCTCTCCAACTCCGCCCGCAGCTCGGCACGGGCCCGCCCCAGATTCGGACGACCGAAGAACAGAGAGCGATAGGCTTGCCGCACGGCCGCGATCCGCTGGCGATCCAGACCGGCACGGCGCAGGCCGACGACGTTGACGCCGCGCAGGACGTTGACCCCCACGACGATGCAGAAAGGTGGCACGTCCCGACTGGCCGCGGAGACTCCCTGCAACAGGGCGAGCTTCCCGACCCGAACATGCTGGTGGACGGCGGTGTTGCCGGAGAGGAAGGCGCGATCCCCGACCTCGGCGTGCCCTCCGAGAAGAGCTCCGTTGGCAAGGAAGACACCGTCGCCTACGACACAATTATGCGCCACGTGGCTATTCGCCATGAAGAAGCAATCGTTGCCGATCCGGGTCTCCGAGCCTTCCGTCGTACCGCGATGGACCGTCGTTCCTTCGCGGAAGACGTTGCGGTCGCCGATGACGACCCGGGTCGGCGCACCCTCGTATCCACGATCCTGGGGCTCGTCTCCGAGATAGACGCCCATGTGGACGACGTTGTCCCGGCCCAGGGTCGTCCCGCGACAGACGTAGGATTGCGCCCCGATCCGCGTCCCTGCGCCGATGACCGCGCCTGCTTCGACGACGCTGAAGGGTCCCACGGTGACGTCCGGGCCGATTTCGGCCTCCGGGCTGACCAGCTGCTGCGTGTTGGACGGGTCCACGTACCGGAGGTAGTACCAGCACGACCCTGACGAGGAACAGGGGGGGGGATTGAGAGGGTGAGCGAATGATGACGACGACGATGATGATCAGCGAAGC
>JAPOLW010000002.1 GCA_029976905.1 bacterium
GAAGTCCCTGCAGCTTTCTTCCGTCACGTTCTCGGGCGGCATTTGAAGTACAGCTCGGCCTACTGGCCGGCCGGGGTGAACGACCTCTCCGCAGCTGAAGCGGCCATGCTCGAGGAGACTACCGCGCGCGCCGGCCTCGAGGATGGCATGGACATTCTCGAGCTGGGCTGTGGCTGGGGATCTCTCACCCTCTGGATGGCCGAGCGCTACCCTGGATCGCGTATCGTCGCGCTCTCCAACTCGCACGGCCAACGAGAGTCGATCGAGGCGACGGCGCAGGCCCGCGGCCTCGAGAACCTCGAGATACGGACATCGGACATCAACGACTTCGACACCTCCGAACGCTTCGATCGCGTGGTGTCGGTCGAGATGTTCGAGCACATGCGAAATTGGGACCTGCTTCTGTCCCGGGTCGCCTCCTGGCTACGCCCGGGAGGACGCGCTTTCGTCCACACCTTCTGCCACCGCGCCTTTGCGTATCCCTACGAGAACGAACGCGACGATGACTGGATGGCACGCTTCTTCTTCACCGGCGGGATCATGCCGAGTGTCGATACGATCTCGTCTTTCGATCGCGATCTGATCGTCGAAGAACAGTGGCGGGTGAACGGGGACCACTACGCGCGGACCGCGCGGGCCTGGCTGGAGAATCTCGACCAGCGACGAGAGGAGATCCTGCCCATTCTCGAGCAGTGTTACGGCAACGGACAGGGGAGCGTCTGGCACGGCCGCTGGCGTCTCTTCTTCATGGCCTGCGAAGAACTCTTCCGCTTTCAGGGCGGACAGGAGTGGTTCGTCGTCCACACCCGGCTTCGCCACCGCGACGCCTGAGACGCTGAGATGTCTCGAGGCAGCATTTCCCCCCTGCTCACCCGGGTGCGCTCGGCGCTGCACGCCTGGTTCGATACGCAGGCCCGCCAGGAGCGTGAATCGGAAGGCCCGGATCGGGTCGAATGGTTGCGCATCCTTCCCCTCATCGCTCTGCACCTGGGTTGCCTGGCGGTGCTGGTCGTCGGCACGACCCCGGTGGCCGTGGCCGTGGCCCTCTACCTCATTCGCATGTTCGCGATCACGGCGTTCTACCATCGCTACTTCTCACACCGGACCTTTCGGATGAGCCGACGAGCGCAATTCGTCGCCGCCGTTCTCGGTTCGAGCGCCGTCCAGCGCGGCCCCCTCTGGTGGGCGGCGCACCACCGACATCATCATCGCCATTCCGACGAGGAAGAGGACGTCCACTCGCCCGTCCAGCACGGATTCTGGTGGAGTCATCTGCTCTGGCTCACCTCACGCGACAACTTTGCAACCCGGATGGAGCGCGTACCCGACCTCGCCCGCTTCCCCGAACTCCGTTGGCTCGACCGGTACGACACGGCCGTGCCCGCCGCCCTCGGCGCCCTTCTGCTCGTGCTCGGGGAGTTCCTCGCCGTGGTCGCGCCCGGTCTGGGCACCAGCGGCGCGCAGCTCTTCGTCTGGGGTTTCGTGGTCTCCTCGGTCGTCCTGCTGCACGGCACCTGCACCATCAATTCGCTCGCCCATCGCATCGGCCGCCGCCGTTGGGAGACCCCCGACGACAGCCGCAACTCGTGGATCCTCGCCTTGATCACGCTCGGCGAAGGTTGGCACAACAACCATCATCGATTCCCGGGAGCCACCCGACAGGGACTTCGCTGGTGGGAATTCGATCCGACCTACTACGTCCTTTGCCTCCTCGGCTGGCTCGGCATCGTCCGGGACCTGCGGCCACCGCCCGACCAGGCCTACTCTGCCGATCCCATGATCGGCGCCACGAAAGCCGACACGGGAGCCGCTGCGTGAAGGTTGCCGTCATCGGAACGGGCATCTCCGGGCTCGTCACCGCGCACGGGCTGGCCGAGCGACACGACGTACACGTCTTCGAACGTGATGACCGGATCGGCGGGCACACCTACACCATCGACGTCGAGGGAGAGCGCGGAACCACAGCCGTCGACACCGGCTTCATCGTCTACAACCAGAGAACCTATCCCCTGTTCTGCCGTCTGATGGACGAGCTCGGGGTCACTTCGCGTGAAACCGACATGAGCTTCTCGCTCAGCTGCCGCCGGACCGGACTCGAGTGGTCGGGCGACAACCTCAACACCCTCTTCGCCCAACGCCGGAATCTCCTACGCCCCTCCTTTCTCGCAATGGTGCGCGACATCGTGCGCTTCAACCAGCAGGCACCGCGATTCCTCGAGAGTGGCCGTGCTCTCCCGCTCCGCGACTACCTGGCCGAGAGCGGGTACTCCACGGCGTTCCAGAAGCAATTCCTGCTCCCGCTCGGGGCCGCGATCTGGTCGGCTCCGATGCGAGCGATGGAGGACTTTCCGGCGCGCACCTTCATCCAGTTCTTCCAGAACCACGGCTTCCTCGATCTCATCGGCCGACCGAAGTGGCGAACGATCTGCGGCGGGTCGCATCGGTATGTGGAGCGCCTGGTGAAGGGCTTCGAGAGCCGCATCCGCACGCGCTGTGGCGTCGAGCGGGTCACCCGCCGCCAGGACGCCGTGACCCTCGAATTCGCCGGCCAGGCGCCCGAGGAATTCGACGAGGTCGTCTTCGCCACCCACAGCGACCAGGCGCTCGCTCTCCTGGGCGACCCGACTCCGGCCGAACAGGACGTTCTGGGCGCCATTCCCTACCAGACCAATCACGCCCTGCTTCATCGGGACGCGACGTCACTGCCGCACCTGCGCCGGGCGTGGGCGAGTTGGAACTATCGTACGTCGTCCGAAGAGGATCGCCCGGTCGCCGTGACGTACTGGATGAACCGGCTTCAGGGACTCGACGTGCCGGAGACGTATTGCGTCACCCTGAACCCAAACTTCCCCATCCAACCCGACACCATTGTGCGCGAAATCGTCTACCACCACCCACTGTTCACCCAGGCGGCCATCGACGCTCAGGGCCGCCACGCGGAGATCAGTGGCTGGAACCGCACCCACTATTGTGGAGCCTACTGGCGCTACGGCTTCCATGAGGACGGGGTCTGGAGCGCCCATCGCGTTCTCGGCGCATTGCGCGAAGAGCGCCATCGGGCCGCTGCCGCGGGTTGAGGCAAGGCACATGGAGCAAGCGAGCTGTCTCTACGAAGGATGGGTTCGACACCGTCGCCACGACCCGATCGATCACGCCTTCCGGTACCGGATCTTCCTTGCCTACCTCGACCTCGACGAACTACCGCACCTCTTCGCCGGGCGCTGGTTCTGGGGCGCGGAGCGTCGGACGTTGGCCTCCTTCCACCGCGCCGACCACCTCGGCGATCCACGCATACCCCTCGCCGACGCGGTACGGGATCTCGTGTGCGAACGGACCGGCCGCCGTCCGGCAGGACCGGTCCGTCTCCTGACCCACCTGCGCTATTTCGGGTACTGCTTCAATCCGATCAGCCTCTACTACTGCTTCGAGCCCGACGGCACGACCGTCGATTGCATCGTGGCAGAAGTCGACAATACACCCTGGGGTGAGCGTCATTGCTACGTGCTCGATGCAAGCGGCGGAGAGTGGCGGGGATCGAGTTGGCGCTTCTACTTCGCGAAGGAGTTCCACGTCTCGCCCTTCTTCGGCATGGATCACGACTACGAGTGGTTCCTCGGCCTCCCCGGGGAGCGTCTCACCACACATATGAAGAATCACCGGGGTGAGACGACGGTCTTCGACGCGACCATGATGCTCGAGCGTCGCGAGATCGCGACGAAACCGCTGGCCCGCATGCTGGTGCGCTATCCCCTGATGACGGCGCGGGTCGTCGGCGCCATCTACTTCCAGGCTCTCCGCCTCGTCCTCAAACGCGCGCCCTTCTTCGAACACCCCACCAATCCGTGGAGCCTCTGGAGGAAAGCATGAGTACCGCGACCGCAGGTCTCCCCCGCCGCCCTTCGACGGTCCTGGGCGTCCCGTCGCGCTGGGCACGCAATGTCGTGCTCGAGCAGTTGGGAATGTTGCGCCGAGGCGTCCTGACCCTCGAGGATCGCGAAGGAAAGGAGACCCTGCGCGGCTCCGAACCGGGCCCCGAAGCGACGGCCCGCATCCACGATCCGGCGTTCTATCGGGCGCTTGCCCTGCACGGCACGATGGGCGCCGCGGAATCCTACATCCGGGGCGAGTGGGACAGCCCCGACCTCACGGCCTTGATCCGACTGATGGTACTCAATCGCGACGAGTGGGAAGACGTCGAGCCGTCCGGAACCGGCCTGCGCGCTCCGCTCACACGCTTCCTCCACTTTCTGCGGCGCAATACCCTCGGTGGAGCCCGCAAGAACATCGTGGCGCACTACGATCTCGGCAATGCGTTCTTCGAACTCTTCCTCGACCCCACGATGACCTACTCCTGTGGGATCTTCGAGCGGCCCGACGCAACCATGGAAGAGGCCAGCGTCGCCAAGATCGACCGCGTCTGCCGGAAGCTCGGCCTGCGGCCGGAGCATACCTTGCTCGAAATCGGAACCGGCTGGGGGGCGCTCGCGGTGCATGCGGCCCGCACCTACGGCTGCCGGGTCGTCACCACGACCCTCTCGGAAGAACAGCGCGAACGCGCCTGCCAACGGGTTCGTGAACTCGGACTCGAGGACCGGGTGGAGGTCCTCTGCCAGGATTACCGCTCGCTCGATAGCCGATTCGACCGGGTGGTATCGATCGAAATGATCGAAGCCGTCGGCGCAGAGTACTACGACACCTTTTTCTCGAAGGTCGACGATCTGCTCGCAGAAGACGGCCTGGCACTCCTGCAGGTCATCACGATCCAGGACCAGGCCTTCGCCCGGGCGAGAGACGAGGTCGACTTCATCAAGCGCTACATCTTTCCGGGAAGCTGCATCCCCTCGGTCTCGGCCCTACTCGAGTCGACCACGCGCGCCAGTACGATGAAGATGGTCCACCTCGAGGACATCACACCACACTACGCCGAGACCCTGCGGCGGTGGCGGGACCGCTTTGGGGAGAACCTCGAGGCGATACGGCGCCTCTCGTTCGACGATGGCTTCATCCGGATGTGGGAGTTCTACCTCTGCTATTGCGAGGCCGGCTTCGAGGAACGCTACATCGGCGACGTCCAGATGCTTCTCGCCAAACCCGGCAACCGCAGCACCCCGTTGGTGCCGCCACTCCCGGGCTCCTGACCCAGGACGCGCGACCCATGGAGCCAGCCGCTCTCGTCCAGGGTGCAAGCCGGGGCATCGGTCTCGCCCTCGTCCAGGAGCTTCTCGCCGCGGGCGCGCACGCGCGCATTTTTGCCACCTGCCGGAATCCCGAGAAGGCAGAGCAACTTCGTGCCCTCGCCGACGCCCATCCACGACTCGCGCTCGTCCGCCTCGACGTGACACGGGAGGAGGAGATCGCGGAGGCCGCCCGCATCGTGCGCGACGAAGCCGGCCGACTCGACCTCTTGATCAACGCAGCCGGTCTCCTGCACGACGCAGCGGGCGTGGGCCCGGAGAAGCGGCTCGAGGCGATCTCGGGCGAGATCCTTCAACGGGTCTTCGAGGTGAATGCCTTCGGTCCCCTCCTCGTCACGAAGCATTTCTACCCACTGCTCAAGCACGAAGGCCGCGCCGTCCTCGCCAACATCTCCGCTCGCGTGGGCAGCATCGGCGACAATCGACTCGGGGGATGGTACGGCTACCGCGGTGCCAAGGCGGCACAGAACATGTTCACGCGCACGGCCGCGATCGAACTCGCGCGCCGCGCTCCAAACGCTGTCGTGGTCGCGATCCATCCGGGCACCGTCGACACCGATCTCTCCAAACCCTTCCAACGGTCGGTGCGGCCAGAAAAGCTCTTCGATCCACGCCTGGCTGCGCGACAGATCCTCTCGGTCCTCGACGGATTGACCCCGCAGGCCTCGGGTTCCTTCTACGCCTGGGACGGCTCGTCGATCCCCTGGTGACGGGCCACCGACGCTCCCGGCGTTTCCTCGTCGATCAGGAACGGCGGGGCGGCCATGGGATCAGGGAGGAGGTGCGGGCCTCGTAGTCGGCGTAGCCGGGTCGGCGGGCACGGCTGCGCTCGTCCATCATCGGAATGCTCGCGAAGACGAACATCGTGATCATCGCGACCGGTCCGATCGCCGTCCACCAGATCTCCGGCGCCGCCGCAAGGCCAAAGAGCCACAAGGAAACCCAGAAGAGGATCTCGCCGAAATAATTGGGGTGGCGGGAGTAGCGCCAGAGTCCACGCTCCATGTGGGCCCCCGGTGCGCGGGTACGCACGAAGGAACGCATCTGCTCGTCGGCCACGAGTTCGATGACCGTCGCCGCGATTCCCACCACGAGGGCGACGGCGTCGAGGGCGCCGAAACCGCCGTCGCCGAGAACCAGAGCCGGGTAGAGGGAAAGGCTTCCGAGCACCACCTGAAGCGTCGGGAAGACGTCGACAAGCAGAAGCTGCACCGCCCAGCGCGGAAGCGGCACCTTCTCGTAGAGATCGACGTAGCGGAAATCCTCGTGATGGAGTCCCGGAAAGCTGCGCCACCAGTTGGCGGTGAGGCGGATGGCCCAGGCGAAGACGACGAAGAGCACGGCCCCCTGGCGCGCCGTCAGCCCGTCGCCCTCGGCGAGGCCGACCAGATACACGGCCGCGACCGGCGGCAGCACGCTCCAATAGGGGTCGAAGACCGAGCCATTGTTCACCGGCAGGGTGGCCAGGAAGCAGACCAGCATCGACGCGTACATCCCCACCGTCATCGCCCACGGCGGCGTCAGCTCGAAGGCGCCGAAGGCCCACCATCCGACCCCGACGGCGACCACGTACACTGCGGTGACGTAGGCGAGTGATGCCGCTCTATCGTTGGTGAATTGTGGACGATCCAGATCGGACATGCGCACCCCCTGGGGTCCCGACGAGCCGCCGAAACCATGCGCCCCAGCACCCGACCGGCGTTTTGCCGTGCCGTCTGCCAGGGCGACATCATTAGATATTCTGATTTCTACAATCCTGGAACATCAGTTTTCTTGACATCGGTCAAATCGTGCAGATACTGGGAGCCAAGGAGTTGAACGATGATGCAACTGACACCCCTCCAGATCGCGAACGGTTCCCTTGACGCCGTCTTGAGTCTCACCGGCCTCGAGTCGCTGCTTGCCGGCTTCCTGGCTCTCGTCGGAGTCGCGACGGGGATGCTCCTGCGTGAAGCCCTGCGCAGCGAGAACGAAGCTCCGGTGGCGCTCCGCCTGGTCCAATCCGAACCGCGTCCACCACGGCCGCGGCGCACGATTGCTCCCCTCCAGGAAGCGGCCTTCGACGAAGCCGCCTGATCGGCGAATCAGCAAACATCAGCTCGGAGGTACTCCCGGTCGACCAGACGGGGGGCCTCCGGGCTGGCCGCCTCCCGGTCCTCCGGGTCGGCCGCCTCCCGGTCCCCCGGGACGCCCGCCCGCGGGTCGTTGCGGTGCTGGGCAACAGTCGGGAGCACACGGGACCCGGCGCGGCCCCATCGATCCGAGGGTACGCCTGGGAAGGTCGGGATCGACCCGCTCCTGGATCAACTCGGCGATCATCTCCACGAAGGCGGGGTCGACTCCGACGGTCGCCGCCCGAACCATGTTCAACCCGAGGTCGCTGGCCCGCTCGGCGGCCTGCGTGTCCAGATCGTAGAGGACCTCCATGTGGTCGCAGATGAATCCGATCGGAGCGACCACGACATCGGCCACTCCCTGACGATGGAGCGCGTCGAGGTGGTCGACGATGTCGGGTTCGAGCCACGGTTGCTGTGGTGGTCCACTGCGGCTCTGGAAAACCAGCTCGCCCGGCCGAACTCCGTCGATCCGGTCGTCGATCAGGGAGGCGACCTCCCGAAGCTGTGCGAGGTAGTCGCACTTCTCGGACATGGACAGGGGAATACTGTGGGCCGTGTAGGCGATCGCGATACGTTCCCGTCGGTCGACGGGAATCTGCTCGACGGCACGCAGAACGTTGGTGGCCATCGGTTCGACGAAGCCCGGGTGGTTCCAGAAGGCGCGCACCTTGTCGATCTCGGGCGCCTTCTCTCCGATCTGTGCACGGGCCTTTTCGATGTCCTCCCGGTAGGCGCGGCACCCCGAATACGAACTGTAGGCGGAGGTGAAGAAAGCAACCGCTCGTCGCACGCCATCGTTCGCCATACGCCCGATCGCGTCCTCGAGCGTCGGCTTCCAGTGCCGATTTCCAAAGTAGATGGGCAAATGGGGTCCGCTGCGCGCGAGTTCTACCTCGAGCGCCGCGATCAGCGCGAGGTTCTGCTCGTTGATCGGGCTCTTGCCACCGAAGAGATCGTAGTTCCCGGCCACTTCACGCAACCGCTCGGGTGGAACGCCACGCCCGCGGGTCACGTTTTCGAGAAAGGGAATGACGTCCTCGGGGCCATCGGGTCCGCCGAACGAAACAAAGAGAAGAGCGTCATAGGGACCTGCGGAAGCAGAAGACTCGGCCATCCCCGAATGATCACCGCCCGGGCCTCGAGGTCAAGCGTTCTTTCACCCCGAGCCGGCCCGCCCCGGAGAACCGACCGCCCCGGCTGCTGCCCCCGCCGCACAGCACCGGCCGTCGGCCGGACACCCTCCTTTTCTCGCGTGCGGCCAGAGGACCATGGGATTCCAGCCCGGCCCGGGGCAGGGTAGACTCGCGAGAGAAGCATGTCGCGTCGCATCGTCATCGTAGGAGCCGGATTCGCAGGACTCTCGGCCGCCATCGGGATCTCGGCCGACGACGACGTCACGGTGGTTTCAGACCAGCCCTGGTGCGAGTTCCTGCCCAACATCCACGAACTTCTCTCCAGCCGGAAGCGACCGACCGCACTGCGCCTCGATGCACAGGGACGCATCCAACGCGCCGGCCATCGCTTCGTGCTCGACGAGATCGTCGAAATCGACGTGGCCACCCACCGGGCGCGCGGCCGCACCTCGGGCGCGCACGAGTTCGACGCGCTGATCGTCGCCGTCGGCGGCGTGAACGCGACCCACGGCGTCGACGGCGCGGACCGGCACGCCCTCCCCTTCAAGTCCGTCGGTGATTGCGCCCGTATCCGCGATCGCCTCCAGGCGCTCGCCGCACGGTCCGGCGAGCACCGCGTCGTGATCGTGGGGGGTGGCCTCGAAGGGGTCGAGGCCCTGGGTGAAATCCTGCGTGCTTTTCCTCGGTTCCACATCGAATTGATCGAAGGCGGACCGCGGCTGCTGCCGACGACGCCGCGGAGCCTCGACCGGACCGTTCGCCGCGAGTGCGCACCCTTCGACGTCACGGTACACGTCGAGACGCGGGTCGAAGCGGTTCACGAAGACGCCGTGCTCACCGCCGACGGAGCACACATCCCCAGCGATCTGACGATCTGGACGGGCGGGCCGACCGGCTCACCTCTCCTCGCGTCGGCCGGCCTGACGCCGAGTGCGGGGGCCTGGGCACCCGTTCACGACACGCTCGAAGCAAGCGCTGCCCCCGGCGTCTTCGTGGCTGGCGATGCGGCCCAATTGCCCGCACCCATCAGCAAGCAGGCCTACCACGCGATCGACATGGGCACGTGCGCTGCCGCCAACGCAATCCGTCGGCTGGAGGGACGACCTCTCGAGCCCTTCTCGCCGTCCGGCAAGCCGATGCTGATCTCGTTCGGACACCTCGGCTGTTTTCTGGTCGTCGGAAAGTGGGCTCTCTTCGGACCAGCGGTATCGCTCGCCAAAGAAGGCGTCTTCCAATTGGTTGCCGCACAGCTCGTGCCCCCCCTGGACACCGGGAGCGCCGCGGGACTCTGGGACCGTTTTGCAGGAGCGCTCCCCGAGCCCGGATGGCCGGGCCTCTCCTCGCTGATCCACGGGTTGGTCGGAGCTACCGATTTGCGCGTCCTGCCGCCGAATCCATGATCGACGGCGGCCGCTTCAGCCGAGAAATTCTTCGACCATCTCGGCGGTCTGGACGCGGGCGCCAAGCTGGGCACACAGCAGATAGGTGCCCGCCAGCTTTCGATGGATGAAGACGAGTTCCGGCGGCGGCGGCCGTCTCATCCCGTCGTTGAAGGTAAGCTCCATGCCGATCGATTGGACCCGCATCGCGAGGTCCGAGGCGCCGTAGTCGTAGGCGGTCTTCGAACGCAGCGGCTCCGCGGCCAGCAAGATGAACTCGGCGAGTCCGCGCACCTGGTTGGCTTGATCCTCGGGGCCGACCCAGCCGAAATCGAAGAGCAGATCCTCGACGCGCGACACGTCATTGGCGATGGCCGCGCCGATCAAGCGCCGGTAGCGGCCGGAGAGCTCTTCGGAGACCTCGACCATCGAGCCGAAGTCGAGAAGCACGAGATCGCCACTCTCGGGTTCGAACTGGAAGTTCGCAAAGTTGGGATCCGACTGCATGAAGCGGAACTCGAAGAGTTCGCGCAGAACGAGTCTCTGTGCGAGGGTTCCCACCCGATCCCGCGTTTCTCGATCGTAGTCCTTCTCCCACAGGATCGAGATTGGCTCCGCCGAGACGTAGTCCATCGCGAGCACGCGTCCGGTCGTGAGGTCGAAGTGCGGGGTGGGGAGCCGGATGCCGGTTTCGTCCGAGACGTGATCACGGTAGCGCGCGAGGCTCTTTGCCTCGAGCTCGTAGTCGGTTTCGCGAAGCAATTGCTCGCGGACCTCGCGGATCAGAGGAGAGAGGTCGAACTTCGAGGGGATGAGGCCGCTCATGCGCAGCAGGGTGCCGAGATTCTCGACGTCCCCTTCGATTCCTTCGGCGACGCCAGGAAATTGCACCTTCACCGCAAGCGTCCGACCATCGCGTGCACGCGCCCGGTGCACCTGCCCGATCGATGCACTGGCGATCGGGCTTTCGTCGAACCAGGTAAAGCGATCCGACCACCCCGATCCGTATTCCCGGTCGAGCATGCGGCGCAGTTGACGCTCGGTCATGGTGTCGGCCGAGGCGCCGAGGATCGACATCGCCTCCGAGAAGGCAGGCGGCAGGATGGACCCTCCCTCGAGCGAGATCAGCTGGCCGAGCTTCATCGCCGCGCCCCGCATGCGCGAGAGGCGGTTGGCGAGCGCGACGGCATTGTTCGAACTGAAGAGGACATCGGGGAGCTCGGGAACTTCGCCACCAACCAGTTTCCGGGCGCCATCGAACATGGCCGAGGCGGCCATTCCCCCTGCCGCCACCCCGACGTGGAAGAGCCTTTCGATTCGGCTGGAGGGAACCCGGCTGGCCCGCGCGGGCCGCTCGGAAGGCCTCGTGATCGCGTCCATCGGGTTCATCGTGGACCGCTCCTTCCCACCCGAATCATTGCGCCGACGACACCGTCGGGGGTCGTGCCGGGACCGACCGGCCCCCGCGGCGGGCGGGAGACCACGAAACAGAATTGGTCGGATTGGGCGTATCGGGTTCCATCCATGGGCGCTTTTCCTCTGGGGAGACGAGGTAGGTGGCTTCTGGATGAACGATATGAACGTTTTAGGCCTCTGTCAAGGTGACTTCTCGGAGGCGTCCGGACCACCGGAGGCCCCCCTCTCTCGGTCGACGGCCCGCCGGTCGGTCCCGGGGGCCAGGCCATCGAGGCCCCGCACCCGGAAAAGGCGTTCCTGGGGTCGGATCTCCTCGGCCGGGAGATAGGTTCGGGTCGTACGGGTGAGGTCGTCGTTGAGAACTCCAGCGAAGAGAACGACCACGGCGGCCAGGGAGACCACCAGACCGACCCGCGTCAACCGATCCGCCCAGCGCAGGCCCATGAAATAGAGACCGACCAGCGACGCCTTCGTCGCGGCGATCGCCAGGGCCACGACCGGATTCCACGCGCCCAGATCGATGAAGGCAACCAGAATCGTGAGACCGGTGAAGGCGATCAACGCCCGAAAGGTCCGCGCATAGGTCGATGTGGGAATCACGACGTGGGACATCGATCACACCCCTCAGTGTCGCCCAAGCAGATAGAGCATGGGGAAGAGGAAGATCCAGACCAGGTCGACGAAGTGCCAGTAGAGGCCGCTCATCTCGACCGGTGTGAAATAGGCGGACCCGAACCGCCCTCTCCGTGCCAGGACGACGAGAACGCCGAGCAGAACGACGCCGATGATCATGTGCACGGCGTGCAGCCCGGTGAGCGCGAAGTAGAAGGAAAAGAAGAGTTCGTGCAGCGAAGCCTCTGGGCCTTCGGCCGAAAAGGACGACCCCGGAACGTATCCTTCTACGAATTTCGAGCGATATTCGAAGGCCTTCACCACCAGAAACGTACACCCGAGCACGAGGGTGCGAACGAGCCAGCGGACCTGCGCTTGCGCTTCTTCCGCCTGCGCGGCGTGCACGGCGCGCGCCATGGTCAGACTGCTGGTGAGCAGAACCAGGGTATTCAACGCCCCGAGTCCCAGGGAAAGATGATTGCTCGCCTCTTCGAAGGCTCCGGTATAGGTCACGAAGTAGACCGCGTACGCGGTCAGGATGCCGCCGAAGAACATCACCTCGGTCAACAGGAAGAGCCACATGCCCAGCGACGAGGCCTCGAACTGCTGCTCGGCATCGTCGAATTGATGAGCAACGGGATGGGCCGCAGCAAGACGGGGATCAGGCAACCTGAAGCTCCTCTTCTGCGTCGAGCCTCTCGTAGTCGTAGGCATCCTCGTCCACGACCGGTGTCTCGACGAAGTTGTGGGGCGGCGGCGGGGACGCCGTCGTCCACTCCAGCCCCGCCGCACCCCACGGATTGCCCGCCGCCGCGGGTCCGTAGCGCATCGACCAGACCAGGTAGAGTAGGGGCAGCAAATACCCGATGCCGAGAATGGAAGCGCCAGCCGTCGAAAGGACGTTCAGGACCTGGAATTCCGGCGGATAGACGTGGTAGCGGCGCGGCATTCCGAGGTACCCCAGGAGGAATTGCGGGAAGAAGGTCAGGTTGAAGCCGAGGAAGACCAGGACGGCGGAAACACGCGCCAGGGTCTCGGAGTATAGGCGCCCGGTGATCTTGGGCCACCAGAAGTGGAGCGCTCCGAGGTACGCCATCGCCGCGCCGCCCACCATGATGTAATGAAAGTGCGCGACGATGAAGTAGGTGTCGGTCAAGTGGACGTCGACGCCCAACGAGGCCAGGAAGAGGCCGGTGAGTCCGCCGATCGTGAACAGGCCGATGAAGCCCAGAGCGTAGATCATCGGTGCCTCGAAACTGATCGAGCCCTTGTAGAGCGTCGCCGTCCAGTTGAAGACCTTCACCGCCGACGGAATGGCCACCGCGAAGCTCAGGAAGGAGAAGATCAACCCGGCATTGGTCGACTGACCAGCGACGAACATGTGGTGGCCCCAGACCAGAAAACCGAGAAGGGCGATGGCCAGGCTCGAGACAGCGATGAATTTGTAGCCGAAGATCCGGTTGCGCGAGAAGCAGGTGACGATTTCGCTCACGACGCCCATCGAAGGCAGGATCATGATGTAGACGGCGGGGTGCGAGTAGAACCAGAAGAGATGCTGGAAGAGAATCGGATCGCCTCCCAGTGCGGGATCGAAGATCCCAATGTCGAGTGCGCGCTCGACGGCGACCAGCAGGATCGTCACCGCGATGACCGGTGTGCCCAGGATGAAGATGATGCTCGTCGCATACATCGACCAGACGAAGAGGGGCAGCCGGAACCACGTCAGACCCGGGGCGCGCATCCGGTGGATCGTCACCAGAAAGTTGAGACCGGTGAGGATCGAGGAGAATCCGGACACGAAGATTCCGAGCGCGGCCGCTGTGACATTCGTGTTGGATCCCTCGGTGCTGTAGGGCGTGTAGAACGTCCAGCCGGTATCGATGCCCCCCGTGACGATGGCACCCATCGTGATTCCGGCACCGAGGACATAGATGTACCAGCTTGCGAGGTTGAGCCGCGGGAAGGCGAGGTCGCGGGCCCCGATCATGAGCGGAAGCAGGAAGTTTCCCAGAACGGCGGGAATCGACGGCACCAGGAAGAAGAAGATCATGATGACACCGTGGGTGGTGAACATCTTGTTGTAGGTGTCGTCCCCCATGAGGTCGCCGGCCGGGGTGAGTAGTTCGAGACGGATGGCGAGGGCGGCAAGACCACCGAGACCGAACATCAACGTGATCGTGACCAGATAGAGCAGTCCGATCCGCTTGTGGTCCCGGGTGAGGAGCCACGAGCGGACGCCGTAATCGACGTTGAGGTAGTCGACGGGGGCTCGGCGTGGCGCTGTGGTGTTCATGTTTCGCCCTCCTGCTCGTCCGCGGATGCGACGCTCTCGTTTCCGGTCGCATCGACGTCGACCAGATCCGGCAACGGGCCGGGATCCCCGCGACCCCCTCCGTCCGGTTCAGCCGGCGTCAGCGACTCGATGTACGCGATGAGTTCGAGGACCTGATCTTCGGCGACCAGGCCCTGGAAACTCGGCATGATGCCCTGGTAGCCCGCCCGCACCCGCGCCTGCGGGCGTAGGATCGATTCCCGGAGGTAGGCGGCGTCGGCGAGCACGCGAGAACCATCGGACATCTCGACGACGCTGCCGGACAAACCCACCAGGGTGGGGCCCCGCCCCGAATCCCCGTCCTGGTGGCAAGACGCGCAGCCGAGTTCGGCAAAGAGTTCTTCACCGGCTTCGGCCATCGTTTGCACCGGCGCCCCGGGGTCGGTCCCCGAGAGCCAGGCCTGGTACTCGGCCGGTTCCATCGCCACCACCGACCCAATCATCCGTGCGTGCTGGCTCCCGCAGAATTCGGAGCAGAAGAGGTGGTAGCGGCCAGGCTTGTTCGCCTCGAACCAGAACTCGGTATAGCGGCCCGGAACGGCGTCCTGCTTCACGCGAAACGCGGGAATGTAGAAGCTGTGGATGACGTCCTCGGAGGTGAGCGTCATCTTGACGGGCGTCCCGATCGGAACGTGCAACTCGTTGATCTCCCGGCGACCTTCGAGATGCTGCACCTTCCACATCCAACGCTTCCCGACCGCAAAGACCTGCAGGGCGTCGGGCGGTGGCTCGCGAAGGGTAATGAAGAGATTCGCGCCCCAGACGAACATCACCATAGAAATTGCGAAGGGAATGATGGTCCACGTGAGCTCCAGACCGAGCACCCCTTCATGACCGGGCCGCTCCCGAGGCGCCTTGCGCCGCCGGTAGCGGATCGAGAAGACGATGATGAGGGTCGCGACCAGGACCGTGAAGAAGACGCTCACCGCTGCGATGAACCAGTAGAGCTGGTCTACCGAGGCCGCGATCGTCGAGGCGCTCTCGGGGAAGAGCCGGAAGCTCGAGATCATCGGACGGGCTCCGGCCGCCGGCGGCGTTCGCGCCAGAGGGCCAATCCGATGAAGGAGCCCAGGCTGGCCGCCGTCACGGCCGCCAGAAAACGCATCGATCCCAGGGCCACCGCGCTATAGCGACCGTGCGACGGATCGTACTGGAAGCAGAAGAGGAGAACCTGATCGATCGCCCCACCGATGCGCCCCTCGGCCGATTCGACCAGCGCCAGCCGCACGTCCCGCGGGGCGGGGTCGAGTCCAAAGAGATAGCGCGAGATTCGCCCGGTGGGTGTCAGCACCGCGAACCCAGCGGGATGAGCGAACTCGCCGGTCTTCTCCACGCGCGCGAACCGGTAGCCGATCGCCTCCATGATCTGGTCGATCGTGGCCTCCTCCGCGGTCAGGAACCGAAACCCGTCTTCCCTGCCTTCCCGACCGTAACGGCGGACCGCAGCCGCCTTTTGGCGTGCCGCCTCCTCCGGGCCGTCTTCGGGGTCGAAGCTCAACACGAAGACGTCGAAGTCCCGGCCCACCTCGAACGAAAGCGGCTTGATCGCGCGGATCAAGCCCTCGATCGTCAGCGGGCAGAGCATCGGGCAGGCGAAATACGCCGGCAACAGGATCGCCGGCCGCTCTCCGAGCAAGGCTCCGAGTCGACGGGGAACGCCCCTCTCGTCGACGACGCGCGCGTCGAGAGGAACGCCTTCGCCCAGACGCTGATCAAAACCGACGTCCCGCAACGCCGCGGGCTTCCCCGCATCGGGCATCGAGATGATGCTCTTGCGAGCGCCCAACGGTCCGGCACCCGCCGTGGTCGAGGCTTTCGTGGACGTCGCGAAGCAGGCAATCAACGCGAGAGCGAGTGCGGTCGTCTTCATCGGGTGTCCTCCACCCGGTCGGCGACGATCGCCATGGCACGCTCGATCGGAATGTGAACGATGCCGTCACGTCGATCGACCCAACCGTAGCCATTCAAACGTGCGGCCTGCGCAGCACGGTAGGCCGCAATGTCCCGGTCCGGATTCACCTGCAGACGCGGGCTCGGTGGTACCTTTCGGCCGAAGGCCGCCGATAGCGGATTGGCAGCCGGCAGCGACTCCTGGCGCCGCGCCACCAGTCCCGCCTGGAGCCACGTTGGGATTGCCCAACCCAGGAGGACGGTGAGGGCCAGCGCTGCCAGGCCAAGGAAGATGGGGCGCGCCGCGAACACATCACGTTCGTGCTTCATCCTGCGCCCTCCGCGAGTGCCGGATCGTGCTGAGGCAGAAGGGGGTGCCGCGCGAGATTGCGACAGAAGGCCCAAAGCCAGACCCCTCCCACCGCCAGGGGAGCCACGACGTCGAGCACGTGCAGCGAGAAGCCGTCGGGCTCGTAGGACGGCACCACCAACCACAACATCTCGAGCCAGCGGCCAAAGAGTAGCCACAGCGCAACCGTCGCGAGGATGATGCCACGTTGCTTGTTTCGGCGGGACAAGAGGACGAAGAAGGGGACGGCAAAGTGGAAGACCACCAACGAGGTCGCAATCCAACGCCAGCCCCCCACCGAGCGCCGGAGGTACCAGGAGATTTCTTCGGGGAGATTCGCCGACCAGATGATGAGCAACTGCGAGAGAGCGAGGTAGGCCCAGATCATGACGAAGGCGAGCAAAAAACTACCCAGATCCCGCATCTGCTGCGGACGCACGGCCTCCCCCAGGAGACCGCTCTCACGCAGATAGACCAGGACCGGGATCGCAAAGGCGAAGGCGGAGAGTCCCTGCGCCCCCATGATCAGGAGGCCAAAGATCATCGAAAACCAGTGCGGCTCGAGCGACATAACCCAATCGATGGCGGCAAAAGTCACCGTCAAGCCGTACGCAACCAGGGCGCCGCGACTGAGCATCTCCAGGCGGCGCGTCGTCACTGGATCGTTGGTCCGATCCTGCTCGAGCGAGAGCCGGTTCAGGAAGTGCGCGAGCAGGATCCAGGCGGTGAAATACGTCGCCGCGCGCGCGAGAAAGAAGGGGACATTGAGGTAGACCGCCTTGGCCGCGATCACCGGGTCGTGCTCGGCCGCGCCCGGATGGGCCCACTCGTAGAGCAACGTCACGCCCGACGCGATCGGTACGAAGAGCACCGCGAGGAGCGGAAGGGTCCGGATGGCGGCTTCGAGCGGTCGACGGATGACGGCCCCCCAGGCGCCACCGGCGACGTGGTGGATGCTCAGGATCGCGAGCGAACCGAGGGCGATTCCGAGCCAGAAGAGGTAGCCAACGAGGTAGGAGCGCACGGCTTGCACCGGATCGACGAGGGCCCAGAGACCGCACGCCACCAGCGCGACGACCCCCACCATCAGGGCACGCGGCTGCATGTGTGTGAGTGTCCTCATTCGTTTTCTCCTCGATCGAGGATTCCCGCTCGATCCGGCTCCGGAAGAGCGTCGAGACTCGCGTGCTGGCTCAGCTGCAACGCGCGGATGTAGGCGACGATCGCCCACCGATCGCGCAGCGGTACCTGTGCGCGGTAGGCCGGCATGACGCCGTACCCGTTGGCGATCACATCGTAGAGGTAGCCGTCGGCCGCCGTCCGCAAGCGCTCCTCGTGGAGCGATGGCGGCTGGCGATACCCCCGCTGGACGATCATGCCGTCGCCGAGGCCGACGCTGCCGTGACAGGGGCTACAGTAGATCTCATAGCGCTGGCGACCGCGCGCCAGGAGGTCCGGTCCGACCGGAAGAGGATTGATCTGGACCGGTTCGCCGTCGACTTCTCCGGTCGCCAGGGCCGGATCCCCGATGAGCGAGCCGCGAGCCACCACACCTTCGACGAGAGGGCGCACCGACGTGCCGTCCGGGAAGAACGCGCTCGGGCCGTTGGGCTCGTAACGCGGCTGGTCGTGCATGTCCTGCCGGCATCCCGCCGCCAGGGCGGCGACGACGAGCAGTGGCAAGAGAGCCCCGAGTCTGGTCGTCCTCTCACGCATCGACGTCACTCACCGCGTGCGGCTCGAGACCTTCGAGGAAGGCTCGTGTCTCACCGTCGTCGAAGAGGGGGTCGGTCGCCTCGATGCACAAAAAGAAGCGATCACGACTCGCCAAGGCGAAATTCTGCGCGTTGAAGATCGGGTGGTGGGGCATGGGCAGCCCGTTGAGCGCCAGCATCCCGAAGACCGCGCAGAGCGCGGCCACCAGGATCGTGGTCTCGAACATGACCGGGATGAAGGCGATCACGCTATTGTAGGGACGACCGCCGACATTGAGCGGGTAGTCGACGACCGACGTCCAATACTGCAGAGCGTAGCCGCCCGCCGCGCCCACCAGGCCTCCGATCAGAACCAGCATGGGCAGGACCGAACGATGATGCCCGAGAGCCTCGGAGACTTCTTCGACCGGGAAGGGGGTATAGGCGTCCATCCGCCGATAGCCCGCCTCCCGACTCGCCTCGATGGCCCGGACGAGGTCGGTCACGTTGGTGAATTCGGCAACCATGCCGTAGGAGCGGGGATCGGTCACGGTGCCTCCTCCCCGCCGGATGCGCCTTCGACCTCCGCCTCGGGAACGAGCGTGCGCATCTCGAAGATCGAGATCATCGGCAGGAAGCGGATGAACAGGAACAAAAGCGTGCCGAAGAGACCGAACGAACCGACGTAGAGCGAGATATCCCAGACCGTCGGGGCATAGGTCTGCCAGGAGGAGGGGAGGAAGTCGTTGGAGAGGCTCGTGACGACGATGACGTAGCGCTCGAGCCACATCCCGATGTTCACGATGACCGAGACGACGAAGAGCGAGACGACATTGGTCCGCACGCGCTTGAACCACAGCGACTGCGGAATCAGGACATTACAGACGATCAGAGCCCAGTAGGCGGCGGAATAGGGCCCGTCGAAGCGCAGCGACATCATCGAGCGCTCGAAGAGATTGGCGCTGTAGAAGGCAAAGAATGCCTCCATCATGTAGCCATAGGCGACGATGAGTCCGGTGGCGAGCATCACCCGGGCCATGTTGTCGAGGTGCTTCAGAGTGATGAAGTCCTCGAGCCCGTAGGCCCGCCGCAACGGTATGGCGATGGTCGCCACCATCGCGAAACCCGAGAAGATGGCGCCGGCGACGAAGTACGGCGGGAAGATGGTCGCATGCCAGCCCGGCACGACCGAGATCGCGAAGTCGAAGCTCACGATCGTATGCACCGAGACCACCAGGGGCGCCGAGAGTGCTGCGAGCAGCAGATAGGCGGTCTCGTAGCGATGCCAATGGCGGGCCGATCCACGCCATCCCAGGGCGAGAATCCCGTAGACCTTCTTGCCGATGAGGCTCTGCGAACGGTCCCGGAGCGTTGCGAGGTCGGGAATGAGTCCGACGAACCAAAAGAGGAAGGAGACGGTGGCGTACGTCGTGACCGCGAAGACATCCCACACCAGCGGCGATCGGAAGTTCGGCCACATCGCCATGGTATTCGGATAGGGAAAGAGCCAATAGGCCAACCAGGGACGGCCGAGGTGCAGGATTGGGTAGAGACCGGCACACGCGACCGCGAAGAGGGTCATCGCCTCCGCGAACCGATTGATCGACGTCCGCCACTGCTGGCGGAAGAGCAGCAGAATCGCCGAAATCAGCGTCCCCGCATGTCCGATGCCGATCCACCAGACGAAGTTGATGATGGCAAAGCCCCAGGCCACGGGGACGTTCACGCCCCAGACCCCGGTTCCGTAGGCGAAGAGTACGCCCAGGGAGGTGATGAAAACCACGAGCAGGGCGAGTGAGAGGCCGAAGCCGATCCACCAGCCGCGCGGCACCTTGCCACGCAAGGCCACCGAAGCAATCTTGTCGGTGACCGAGCCGAGGGTCTGCCCGGGTCCGATGATTTCGCCCGGTGCGATGGTCGGGGCACTCTCGCTGCCGCGATCGCTCACGAGTGGCCTCCCTTCCCGGACGCCTTCCCTTCGAGTTCTTCACTGGGATTGCGCACCGAAGCGAGGTAGGTCGTGCGCGGTCGCGTATTGAGTTCGGCGAGAACGGAGTAGTTGCGCGGGTCGGCCTTGCGCCGTGAGACCTCACTATCGGGGTCGTTGATGTCCCCGAAGACGATCGCATCGGCCGGGCAGACCTGCTGGCAGGCCGTCACGATCTCGCCGTCGGCGACCGATCGGCCTTCTTTACGCGCGACGTTGCGCGCCTTGTTGATCCGCTGGATGCAATACGTGCACTTCTCCATGACACCGCGACTGCGCACCGTGACATCGGGATTTCGCTGCAACTTGAGGCTCTCGGTGTCCCAATCGGAGTAGAGCGAGAAGTTGAAGCGGCGCACCTTGTAGGGGCAGTTGTTCGAGCAGTAGCGTGTCCCGACGCAGCGGTTGTAGACCATCAAATTCAGGCCTTCGCCGTCGTGCACCGTCGCGTTCACGGGACAGACGACTTCACACGGGGCCCGCTCGCAGTGCTGACAGAGCATCGGCTGGTAGTGCGCGTCGGGGGCCTCGGGCTCACCGGTCCAATACCGGTCGATGCGGATCCAGTGCATCTCGCGACCCATCGCGACCTGCTCGTCCCCGACGACCGGGATGTTGTTCTCCGACTGACAGGCGACCAGGCAGGCGTTACACCCGACGCAGGCGTTGAGATCGATCGCCATGCCCCAGGCGTGCCCCTCGTACTTGAAGTTTGGGTAGAGGGTGTCGTCCAGCGCGGGCTCATGGGCCACGTGCTGGGCGAACGCGGGATCCTCGCGGTATTGGGCGACCGTACCCGGACGGACGACGTGTCGTCCTTCGAGCGCGCCGTGGTGCTGCGTGCAGGCGAGCCTCCTCGTCTCACCGGTCTTGCGCAGAGTGACGTTCGAAAGGATCGCCGGGGCTGCCGTCGTGCGCAGCGCGTAGACGTCGAAGCCGCGCCCGCTTCCGACCCGTCCGGCGCGGGTGCGCCCGTAGCCGAGTTGCAGTCCCAGCGAGCCGGCGGGCTGACCGGGGAGGATCCAGATGGGACCCGACACACGACGATCCCCATGCGTGATCTCGACGACATCGCCGTTGGCGACTCCCTGCGCCTCGGCCGTTTCGGGAGCGATCAGGACCACGTTGTCCCAGGTGAGCTTTTCGAGCGGGGTCGGGCACTCCTGGAGCCAGCCGTTGTTTGCAAGACGTCCGTCGCCGATCGTGGGATGTGGGCGGATCGTGGCCTCCAGCCCGCCGGGCGCCGACGGCGGCCGCGCGCCGAGGGCACGCCCCAGGGAGGCAGAGAGTGTCGGCTCGACGCGGGTCGCCGCCGTCCCCTCGACGACGCCGTCGTGGAGAGCACGTTCCCATTTCTGCTCGAAGGAGTCTGGACCCCACTGGTTGGCCCAGTGCGCGCGCAAGACGTCGTATCCGCTCGCCCGGCCACGGCCCGCCAGGGACGCCACGAGTTCGAGAGGACTTTTTCCTCCGTAGAGTGGCGCGATCAGGGGCTGCTGAATCGTCACCGTTCCATCGCCCGAACGCACATCCCCCCAGGCCTCGAGAAAGTGCGCCGCTGGAATGTGCCAGTGGCAGAGGTGAGCGGTCTCGTCGTCGTAGAGTCCGGAGGCAGCCGAGAAGGGGACGCGGGTGAGTGCTTCGGCGAAACCGAGATCAGCCGGCGCGTCGTAGACGGGGTTCACGTCGAGAAGCACCAGCACCTCGACGGCACCAGCGCGCATGTCCTCGACGAGATCGCGCAGGGAATCGGTCTGCGAGAGCGACTCCGCGGCGGTCACCGGGCGGATGTAGTCGACCGTCGTGCCGACGTTTCCGAGCTCGACGTTGAGTGCATGGGCGATGGCGTGCACCGCGGGGGGCTGCCCCTCGCCCGCGATCACGAGACTACGACCGCGATGGGCCCGCAGGTCGCGCACCACGGCCTCGGCCCAATCCGACGATTCCGTCGTCTCCGGCTCGGCGGCGACGGGAAGACCGAAGGAATGCGCGAGGCGGCGCGCCAGATCTTCGATGTCCGCGGCGCGCATGGGCCGGCGTTCGTCGGCGACCGAGCCGGTGACGGTGAAGGTGCTTTCCGCCACGTAGAGCCGGCTTGGATCGTAATCGGGTCCCGTCGGACGGCGTCGCCCCGTGAGTTCGCGGATATGCCGAAGGTGGTCGGGTCCATGACCGAGAAAATCCGCATCCAGCGAGACAATGACGTCGGCCTCGGACAGCTTCAGGACTGCGTCGAGCGACGTGCCAAACGCGAGTGCGGTTCCCGCGCGGACCGCATCCTGATTCACCGGCTCCCAGGAATGGACGCGCATGGCGGGGAAGCGTTCACGGACCGCATCGAACCCGGCCTGTAAGGCCGGCGAGGTCGTCGTCCCGACGAGGAGGCGCAGACCGGCTCCCTGTCGCCCGTCCTGGCCGGCGAGGACCGTCTCGAGGGCTTCGGAGAAGCGATTCCAGGAGGAGATCTCGTTCACGCGCCGGATCACCTGGGACCGGTCGGGATCGTAGAGCGTGAGAATCGAGGCCTGGCCGAAGACATCGGTGGCCCCGAGGCTCGCCGGCTGCTGCGGGTTCCCTTCGATTTTCGTTGGGCGGCCTTCGTGGCTCTGCACCAGCAGTCCGCGCGCGTAGCCGCCGAGCGGCATCGCCGTGGCAAAATACTGAGACCGCCCTGGCGTCTCCTCGGGGGCCTTGACTGCGGGGACGATCTTTTCGGTGGGCTGACGCGTACACCCGGCAAGGCCCGCGAACGCGAGCGACGCTCCCATGAGTTTCAGGAAGTCGCGCCGCGCCACCGTGCTCGCTCCCTCCGGCAGCGCCGCTGCCTGCTGCGGAAACTCCGCGCGCAGGAACTTCTCGAACTCGGGATCGCCCGCGAGTTCGTCGAGGCTCCGCCAATAGGCGGGACCGGTCTTCTCTCCCAGACGTGCGCGCAGGTCCTCGAGGACCAACGGCCTGGCGGCAAATTCCTGGCTACCGATGGCAGGCACCACAATCCTCCCGGGGCTGGATGTCGTAGGCTTCGAGGAGCGAGAGTCCGAGCGACAACTGGTCGGACGGCGGCTCGTAATCGAGGTTGAAGACTTCCTCCCGCGGCCGCACGAAACGTTCCGGCTCGCGGTGACAGTTCAGGCACCACTCCATGTGGAGCGACGGCTCCTGCCAGAGGACGTTCTGCTCATCGACCTGCCCGTGACAGGAATCGCATCCGACACCCTTGGCGACGTGGACGCTGTGGTCGAAGTAGACGTACCCGGGCAGGTCGTAGACCTTCACCCACTCGATTGGATCTTCGTTCCGCCAGCTCGCCCGTAGAGGCTCGAGGTAGGGACTGTCGCTCCAGATCTGGGCGTGGCAGTTGATGCAGGTCTGGGTTGGCGGCATGCCCGCATAGGCGAGCTCTTCGACGGTCGTGTGGCAGTAGCGGCAGTCGATTCCCAGCTCACCGGCATGGTGGCGGTGACTGAACTGGATCGGCTGCTCGCGGGCGACGCCCTGACGGGTGACCCAGGGCGACCTGTTGACGGCCGCGAGGACGAAGACGGCGCCGGCGACGAGGAAGATCCCGCCGAAGAGGGTCACCCGCGCGAGGACGTTGGTGCTGCGATGGAAGACCTGCATCTGTCATCCACGCTAGGCCCGCCGGTGGGGGCCACAAGATTAGTCGCATTTAATTTTCAGAGATAAAAATATTACTTCGACTAATTAATTGAGCAGCTCGTCGCGCAGCACCCGCTCGATCGCCTCCACCTTCATGTCCATCTCGTAGGCCAGGGAGTGGGCGAGATAGCCGATCGACGCATCGGGATATTGCTGCCGTAGTCGCAGCGCACGCTCGACCAGCTCGGCCCGGTAGGCAGGGTGACAGGGATCGTTCATGGCATGAGAGTACCGTGATCGGCTGGCGGGACCAGCCCCGCGGACCCGCGGCGGTCGGCACGGCCGCCCGGTTTGTCGAAGAAGGCCGCAACTGTAAATTCTCGGTGTGACGGTTTCTCCGCAGACGCCCGAGGGCGTGGGCTCCCTGGTGGGTCGCACCCCCCTGGTCCACCTCGAGGTCGACGACATTCCCACGGGCGTCTCCCTGTGGGCCAAACTCGAGGGCTTCAACCCCGGCGGCTCGGTCAAGGACCGACCCGCCTGGTGGATGCTTCGCGAAGGAATGAGGTCGGGTGCTCTCGCACCCGGCAAGACCATCATCGACTCGACCTCAGGCAATACCGGCATCGCGCTCGCCATGTTCGGCGCGGCGCTCGGCTACCCGGTGGAACTCGTCCTCCCAGCCAACTGCAGTGAAGAGCGCAAGCATATCGTGCGCGCCTACGGCGCGCAGATCATCGAGAGCGACCCCCTCGAGGGATCGGACGGGGCCATCCTCGCCTGCCGCGAGAGATATGCCGCCGCGCCCGAGCGTTACTTCAAGCCCGACCAATACTTCAATCCTGCCAACCCCCTGGCCCACTTCGAATCCACGGGTCCGGAAATCTGGGAGCAGACCCAGGGGCGCGTCACGCACTTCCTCGCAGGGATCGGCACCGGCGGGACCATCATGGGAACCGGGCGCTACCTCAAAAAGCGCAATCCCGGAATCGGGATCGTGGCCGTCGAGCCCGACGACGCCTTCCACGGCATCGAAGGCCTCAAGCACATGGCCAGTTCCATCGTGCCCGGCATCTACCACGAGGAGGAACTCGACCGGAAGATGCCGGTGGGTACCGACGACGCCTACGACTACTCGGTCCGGCTCGCGCGCGACCACGGCCTTCTGGTCGGTCAATCCTCGGGCGCGGCCTTCGCCGCCGCGCTGCGTCTGGCGCGCGAACTCGAGGAAGGGGTGATCGTCTTCATCCTGTGCGACTCGGGCGAGCGCTATCTGAGCACGCGACTCTTTCTCTGATCGTCTGCACCGGGCCCGGCCACCCTCCAACCCCGTCAGCGCACACGCACGCGAAGATCGCGCAGGCCGCGAAACGGCCCCCGCTGCTGCCAGGTGAGCGCCGCTTCGTCGACGAGGCGCAGACCGGGCCAGGCCTCCACGACTGTCCGCAGCATCGTCTCCGCCTCCGCGCGAGCCAGTGCCGCCCCGAGGCAATAGTGGGCACCAAAGGCAAAGGAGAGGGCCGGGGGCCCTCCCCGGCCCGGCCGGAACTCGTCCGGTTCGCTGTAGACGGCCGGATCGCGATTGGCGCCGGCAAGGAAGACCAACAGCGGCGCCGCCGCCGGAACCTCGACGCCGTCCAGCGCCAGGGAACGGCTCGCGTAGCGCGCAACGAAGAGTGTCGGAGTCTGGTAGCGAAGGAACTCCTCGACCACGGCCGCCCCTCCCCACTCCCCGTCCACCACCCGCCGGTAACGCTCCGGGCGACGCAGCAAGACCGCCATGCCATTGGCGAAGAGGTCGCGGGTCGTGCGATGACCCGCGGAGTACAGCGTCGCCACCAGCGAGAGTAATTCGGCCCGCGACAGGCGCTCGCCCCCCTCCTCGGCCTGGACCAGGGCGGAGAGCAGATCGTCCCCCGGATCGCGTCGACGCTCGTCCAGAAGCGCGCCCATGTAGGCGTGGAAGCGTTCCGAGGCGGCCACCGCCTGCTCGCGCACCTCGGCGGTCAGGGAGAGGCCGAGCAGCGGCGCGACCGCGTCGCTCCAGGCCGTCAACTGGTCGCGATCCGCCGACGGGACCCCGAGCAACTCGGAGATCACCAAAGAAGGAACCGGATGGGCGAAGTCCTGGAGCAGATCGACTTCGCCCCTACTCTCCAGACGCGCGATGAGATCGGCGGCGGTCGCTGCGATCCACGGGAGCAGCCGCTCGATCCGACGCGGCGTGAACGCGCGCGAGACCAGCGCGCGGACGCGCGTATGATCGGGCGGATCGAGGAAGTTGATTCGATGCCCCATCTCGTCGCGCGCCGCGCCGGGTGGAAGGCGCTCCCGATACCCTGCGGCGATGGGGCCCGATACACACGCCCGGTGCCGCAGGGCCTCGTTGGCAGCTGCGTAGGCCGTCACCGCCCAGAAGCCCGAACGCAGCGGCACGACCGCGCCCTGAGTGCGGACCCCGGCCAGACGGGGATACGGATCCTCGACCGCAAGCTCCGTTCCCGGATCGAAATCGACCGCTCCCAGAGACGACATCGGCCCTCGCGAATCCGTCAAACGCGACCTGGGAGACCCACCCACCAGGCAGAGACTAGCAGCCTCGAGGCCCTTTCCCCTCCCCAAGGTGAAGATCCCCCGGCGATCGTGCCCGGAACGAATCGACCTCTGACCCGGAGGGGGAGTGGATCGGAGGTCCCCGGCGCGCGTCCCGCCCGGAGGGAAACGCGCCCCGCGAACCGACGTGCGTCCAACGAAGGGGATCTCACCGATCGGGACCCGACGTGGGCAGCTGCAGAGTCGGGATGTAGGCGTGCGCCGCCTGCGCGAGAACATCGCGGTTCATGTGGTCGGGGTCGTCGAAGAAGGCGACGCCGACCCGCGACGCCATCGTATGGAAACCGAGCATGCGCAACATTCCGGGTTCTTCGAAAATGTTCTCCGCGTCCATCAAACGCTGGCTGATCGGCGCAGGGTCGTTCATGAGACGGTCGAAGTACTGCATGGCGGCGTTGTCCATTCGGGCCTGGCGGACGCCGCCGACGATGACGACGTAGCTCTCGCGCTCCTTTGGCTCGAGCTGCGCCAGCGCCAGGCCCATCTGTTGGTTCAATGCGTCGAGGTAGGCCCGCGTCGAGTCCTCGATGTTGGCATCGATCGACGGGCGCATCCGCCTGCAAAAAGCGGTCAGGTCGGCCGGCGCCACGCGCCCGTCACCCAGAGCCCGCTCGATGAACGCCTGCGACGCCTCGAGGATGAGTCCTTGATGCGCCTCCTGCGCCGGAGTCAGATCGATTCGCTCGATCGCAGCCCGCGCCTGCGGAATCAAGTCGCGGTAACGCTCGAGCGCCGCGCGGTCGGCGGCCGCAAAGGAAGCGCCGTTGGTCGGGTCGAGGATCGAGAAGAGGCCCACCGGAATGTGGGCAATGGTCTTGAGCTCGGTGAACAGTGGCGCGCGTAGGGGCC
>JAPOLW010000300.1 GCA_029976905.1 bacterium
ACCGGGTCGGCAGCAAGCCCGCCTGCACCGGCCCACCCCGCGCCCGCGCGATTGCTCTTGACCCGGCCCCTCGATGCAATAGATTTGCAATCGGGACACGATGGCAGCCAAGACGACATCCGCGATTCGCGTCCTCGAGGACGCTTGCCGTGCGGGGGGACTGCCGGTGACGACCCAACGCCGGGAGATCTACGACGTGCTCGTCCACCGCACCGATCACCCCACCGCCGACCAGATCTGGGACGCGGCCCGGCAACGTCTCCCAGAGCTCTCGCGGACGACGGTCTACCGTGTCCTCGACACCTTCGTGAAGCTCGGCGTGGCGACACGAACACCAAACGTGGGCGCCGCGGTTCGATTCGACCCCCGCACCGAACGGCACCATCATGCGATGTGCCGGGAGTGCGAATGCGTCATCGACGTCGAATCGCCAAACCTCGATCGCATCCGGCTGCCTGACGGCGCCTTGATCGGCTTCGAATTCGATGACTACTCGGTCCACATCCGAGGTCTTTGCGCCGCCTGCCAGCGGCGCCGCTCTCGCCGAGAGAGTGCAACCCGAAAGGAAAGGTAATGGCACAACTGAAGGGATCCAAGACGGAAGACAACCTCAAAGCGGCGTTCGCCGGTGAGTCACAAGCGAATCGTCGTTACCTCTACTTCGCGAAGATCGCGGACGTCGAAGGGCATCCGGAGATCGCGGGCAACTTCCGCGACACCGCCGAGGGTGAGACCGGACACGCCCATGGTCACCTCGACTACCTGAAGAATTGCGGCGATCCGGCCACCGGTCTCGCCTTCGGAGACACCGAGAGCAACCTGAAGGCCGCGGTTGCGGGCGAGACCCATGAGTACACCGACATGTATCCGGGCATGGCCAAGACCGCCCGCGAAGAGGGTTTCGACGAAGTCGCCGACTGGTTCGAGACGCTGGCCAAGGCGGAGAAGGCACACGCCGGCCGCTTCCAGAAGCTGCTCGACGACGTCGCCTGAGCGCACGAGGGTCGGGGGCCGCCGGAGCGGCCCCCGGTGCCTCCCGTCCCGGGAGCCAAGACCATGAGTTCCGATAAGCCCGCCTCCTACCAGCCCACCGACGGCCTCACCTACGACCCGGCCGAACCCAAGTATTGGGATCGGAAGGCGCTCGACAAGGAGATCAACCGGGCCTTCGAGATCTGCCACGGCTGTCGCATGTGCTTCAAATATTGCGACGCCTTCCCCAACCTCTTCGACATCATCGACGAAGGACACGGCGGCGATGTCGCGGCCGTCACGGAGGCAGAGACCGCAACGGTCATGGATCAGTGCTTCCAGTGCAAACTCTGCGAAGTGCAATGCCCGTACACGCCGCGCGATCAGCACGAGTTCCAACTCGACTTCCCCGCCCTCGTCCACCGCTGGTCCGCCCAACAAGCAGAGAAGGAAAGGCCGCGCATCCGCGACCGCGTCCTGGCGAATCCCGACCGAACGGGTCGAGCGGCGCGCGCCAGTCTGGGCGCGGCCAATGTCGCGAACCGGATGAAGCTCCCGCGATGGGCGCTCGAAAAGACGGTCGGAATCCACCGCGAGAAACTTCTTCCCGACTTCGCCTCGGAGACGTTCGAAGCCTGGGCCCGCAAAGAAAATCGTCTCTCCCCCGAGCCCGGTGGCGAGGTCGTCCTCTTCCAGACCTGCTACGTCCAGAACAACGAGCCTTCGATCGGCCGGGACGTGCTCGAGGTCCTCGACCGAAACGGAGTCGACGTGCGCTGTGTCGCCGGGCTCCAATGTTGCGGAATGCCGGCGTGGGAGCAGGGGCGCCTGGACTGGGTCCGGCGACAAGCGACGGCCAACCTCGAACTCCTTCTTCCCTTCGTCGAGAAGGGCGCGAAGGTGCTCGCGATCAACCCGACCTGCTCGATGATGCTACGCCGCGAGCAGCCTCGACTGGTCGAATCCACGCAACGGGAAGCGGCCGAGCGCGTCGCCGCCGCCGTGATGGACCCGAGCGAGTTCCTGTGGTCGATCCAGAAAGAGGAGCGCTTCTCTACCGACTTCAAGTCGAGCCCCGCTGGCACCATCGCCTACCACGCTCCGTGTCATCTGCGTGCCCAGGGGGTCGGCTTCAAGGGCCGGGATCTGCTCAAGAAGCTGCCCGATGTGACGGTCACCACCACGATGGAGTGCTGCGGACACGACGGCACCTTCGCGATGAAGGTCGAAGGGTTCGAGCCGTCGGCGCGCATCGGCCGCAAGGCATTCGATGGCCTCGCCACGGCGGAGGCGAAATTGTGGTCCACCGACTGCCCGCTGGCCGCACTCCAGTTCGAGCAGCATGCCGGCCAGCGACCGCTGCACCCACTCACCATCCTCGCGCGCGCCTACCGCGGGGACCCCTTCGACTGAGGATGCCATGCAGCCCGTAAGACGAGACGAGATCATCGACTACCAGACCTACGAGGATCAGAGACCGGACTTCCGGCGCGAGGTACTCGCGATCAAAGCGGCCCGGCGTGTGCACGTCGGCGACGCATTCACCTTTCTCTTCGAGAACCCACTGACCGTGCGATACCAAATTCAGGAGATGATGCGGGCCGAGCGCATCGTGCGGGAGTCGGACATCGCGCACGAAATCGACACATACAATGAACTCCTGGGGCAGCCCGGGGACCTGGGGTGCACGCTTCTCATCGAGCTCGACGATGCCCCGACGCGGCAGGAGAAGCTCTCCCAATGGCTCGGGCTCCCCGAGACCATCTATGCCGAATTGGAAGACGGAACGCGCATTCCCGCGTGCCCCGACGACCGGCAGCATGACGGACGACGACTCTCCTCGGTGCAATATCTTCGCTTTCCCGTCGAGGGCCGGACACCCGTCGCAATCGGCATCGACTTCCCCGCGGCGCAGGCGCGCACCGAACTCTCCCCCGAGCAGAGAGCCGCTCTCGCCGAGGATCTCGCCGACGACGGCGCCCGGTACGCCTGAAGCCCGAACCATCCCCGCAGATCCACCCGGGGGCGTCCGGGCGCCCGACGCGCTTGCGGGCCTGCGCCGTCCCGGTCGCTGGCCGGGAGCGCCCCCCGGCCTCTCCCGGAGCCGCCCTCAATCACCGACGGTCGGAAAAAGGCGCGCGCGCAGCCAACCGCCGAACGTATTTCCGCAGAGCGTGTAGAAGCTCAAGTAGGCATTCTTGCGATCGGCTTCCGTTGCCGAGTGCTGGAAGAGGGACGCGCGCGTCACCACCCGCTCCTCGTCGCCCAGTGGCCGCATCACACGGGCTGGGTTGCCCGCAGCGATCGAATCGGCGGGAAGATCCGAGACCACGACGGAACCCGCGCCGACGATCGTATTCTCCCCGATGTGAACGCCCTTGCAGACGATCGCCCCGTCTCCGATCCAGACGTTGCGCTCGAGAACGATCGGGGCGCAACGGCCCGGTGCCCGCGTGCGATCGTGGACATCATGCCAATCCGCGTCGGTCAGGTAGACGCCGGAGGCGAGCATGCAATCGTCGCGGAGTTCGACCCGCCTTGCCGCGGAAATCCGCACCCCGGGGGAGATCAGACAATGGTCTCCGATCACCAGCTCGCCGGTTCCTTCGCTCGTGGAGAAGGTACACAACTCGACGGGCCGGCCCCAGGCGCCGACGACGTGCACGAAGCGACCCAACCGGATCCCGGGTCCGGCGATGCGGACGTACCAGGGCTTCTTGAAGTCCCACCCCTCCCCGACCGCATCAAACTGCGGAACCAGGAAATGACGGGCGTAGAAGCGGCGCAGGGCCAGGCCTGCCCGCATCAGCCAATACGGTCGGTGGTCGCGTCTCACGAGTCGTCCGGGAAGGACCTTGGAATCAAGGATCCGACCAAAATCTGGCAAGCCGTGCGGTCGGGGACAAGCCCCGACGGACCGGGTCGGACCGGGTCGGAGCGGGTCGGAGCGCCCAGCGCCAGGCGGCACCGGGAGGTCGATCCAGCGGCGCGGAAAGGGAGACCCGGCGGCACCGGGAGGTCGACCGGGCAGCGTCAGGAGCGAAGCCCGGCGTGGCGCAGAAGAGCCTCGGTGGTGGGACCCCGCCCACGAAAGGCCTGGAAGACGTCCATCGGAGGCCGACTTCCTCCGAGGGCGAGGACGGTCTCGCGGAAGCGCCGCCCGATCTCGCGCACGGCTCCGGCATCGTCCACGCCACCTTCCTCGAAGGCGCCAAAGGCGTCCGCCGAGAGCACCTCGGCCCATTTGTAGCTGTAGTACCCGGCCGCATAGCCCCCGGCGAAGATATGGCCGAACGAGCACAAGAAACGATCCTCGGGGATCGGCGCGAGGACCGTGGTGCGCTCGGCCACACGTCGCTGCACGTCGAAGGGCGACTCGGTGCCTGCAGGGTCGTAGCCGTGATGAAGCGCCAGATCGACGAACCCAAAATACAACTGACGGAGCATGTCCGAGCCGGATCGGAACGTCCGGGAGGCGACGATCTTCTCGAAGAGCTCGTCCGGAAGACGCGCGCCTGTTTCGACGTGGCCGGTGAGCCCCAGCAAGGTCTCGCGCTGGTAGCACCAGTTCTCCATGAACTGACTGGGTAACTCCACCGCATCCCACTCGACGTTGCGGATCCCCGCCGCCATCGGCTGATCCACCTTCGTCAGCATGTGCTGGAGTCCATGGCCAAATTCGTGGAAGAGCGTCTCGACCTCCCGGAAGGTCATCTGCGAAGGCTTCCCATCGACCGGAGGCGCCTGATTGCACACCAGGTACGCCACCGGTTGGCGCCCCGGCGCACGACCGATGCACTCGTCCATCCAGGCGCCGCCGCGCTTCTCGGCCGGACGGCTGTAGGGGTCCAGGTAGAATGCGGCGATCGGCTGCCCCGCTTCGAAAACGCGGAAGAAACGTACGTCCGGGTGCCAGACCGGAGCCTCCCCGTCCGCGGGGACGATCCGCACGCCAAAGAGCCGCTCGGCCAGAGCAAAGAGCCCGTCGAGGACCCGGGGCAACGGGAAATACGGACGCAATTCCTCGTCGGTATAGGCGTAGCGTTCTTCCCGAAGACGCTCGGCCCAGAAGGGTACGTCCCAGGGCGCGAACGCCTCTGCTTCCACAGCGTCGTGCGCACGCGCCAGGGCGACGAGGTCGTCGAGATCCCCGACCGCTGCCGCATACGACGCCGTACGCAACTCCTCGAGCATGGACGAGGCCGCTTCGACGTCGGGCGCCATCTTGCTGTCGAGACTCAGCGCCGCGAAATCCTCGAACCCGAGCAAACGCGCCTCGGCGCGCCGCAGATCGAGGATCTTCCCGATCAAGGGCGTATTGTCCTGCGCGCCCCCGCTCGCCCGCGTGACGCTGGCGCGATACACCTGCTCGCGTAGATCGCGGCGGCGGCCGTGCTGCAGGAGTACTTCCGGGGAACTGGGGGGGCGACTGCGGCCGCCGAGCGTTTTGGTGTCCCCGTGGGCCCCGGCTGTGAGTGCTATACTAGCGCTGGGTACGATGGG
>JAPOLW010000301.1 GCA_029976905.1 bacterium
GCCCGCCGAGCTGGAGGATCGACTTCCGTGGTGGGGCACCTTCACCACGGTGGCCAGCAGATCGCGGACCTTGCGTTGCAAGATGCGCTCCCCTCGCCGCTCGACGTCGCCCAGGAGCAAAAGGCGCGTCGCCCCGTAGCGTAGCGCGAGCACGAGCGAGGCATCGTTCGACGAGAGGCGATCGTCCTCCGGGCCGGGATGCAGGACGCGCAGCTCTGGCCCTCCGCCTCCGGGGCCCCACACCTGACCCGGATGGGCACGCCGATGCGTCATGCGACGCGCCTCGACCGCAGCCCACAGGTCGCGAAAACCCTGCGCCTGCGAGCCACGCCCATTCCACCAGAGTTGGCGCGGCGCCAGCTCCTCGACGACCGCCCGCAGGCCTCCGTAGTGATCGCGATCGCCATGGGACAAGACCACGGTCTCGAGGAACGTGCCCCATCGGGCGCGAATCGCGGGAACGACGATCCGTTCGCCCGGATCGAACGAACCGCCAAGGCCGCCCGCGTCGACCAGAACGAGCTCGCGGCGCGGCGTCTCGACCAGAACCGCATCGCCCTGCCCAACGTCGAGCATGGCGATGCGCAGGGTCCCGGCGGCGGGTGTAGGCAGGCGCCCCGCCACGACGACGACGAGCGCCGCTCCCAGAGCTGCCCGACGCCCCCGGCCCGCCGGAAGCATGGCCGCGCAGACCAGACCGACCGCCCCGGCCGTCGACCAGGGAGCCGGTCGCGACACCGCCAGGGCCGCCCCGGGTAGCTGGGAAAGTGGCTCCAGGAGTCGGATGCCGGTCTCGACCAGCCAACCCGCGAGCCGGAACCCGAGATGGGCCAGCGGGGGGAACGGCATCGCGACGACCCCCGCGAGGCCGAAGCCCAGCGCTCCAGCGCCGAGCCACGAACCGACCAACAAATTCGCTCCGACCCCGATCAGCGAGACCATCCCGAAGTAGTGTGCCGTGAGCGGAGCGGTCACCACGGTGGCCGCTGCGCTCACGAGGACGCCCTGCAGAATCCGGGAAACCATCCTCCGGGCGCGGCCTGCCTGCCGACCCGGCTCGAGCCAGGGCCCCAAACGGGAAGAGCGGAGCCGCGCGAGGGCCGCCAGAATGCCGATCACCGAAGCCACCGAGAACTGGAACGAAAGATCAGCCAGATTGCCCGGTTCCCAGAGGACCAGGAGTCCGACGGCTGCCA
Source organism: bacterium (assembly GCA_029976905.1). Lineage (GTDB taxonomy): Bacteria > Desulfobacterota > Binatia > UBA12015 > UBA12015 > VGTG01. The sequence continues at coordinate 1,197 of JAPOLW010000301.1, forward strand.
GCACCGAACGCGTCGGCTCCGTGCGTCGCCCCGATGCCGCACCAAGAAGCACCAAGGTGGCCATGACGAGGGCGCGCAGCGTGGCGACCGCGGCGCCGCTCAGGGTCGCGTAGGCGCCCGCAGCGAGAAGAGCGAGCGGCGCCGCAAGGACCGAAAGCGGAAAGCCCAGGCGCCCGCCCGCAGTCCACGCCAGCATCGACTTCACGCCGAAAAAGACGGTTCCGGCCACGATCGCCAGATGCATCCCCGACACCGCCAGGAGATGAGCTGTGCCGGTCCGCGAAAAGACGGCTCGCAGATCCGGCGAAAGCCGCCCCTTGTCTCCAATCACCAGCGCGCGCACGACGCCGGCGGCCCTCGGTGAGGCGACCGCCCGGTCGATGGACGCGCCGATTCGGCCACGCAGGCGGAGCAGGCTCGCCTCGAGGCCGTCGCCCGGTTCCGGCCCGAGCACCTCCCAGCCGCCGTCGTCGCGGGCCCAGGCCGTCCACTGGAGGCCGCGACCGGCAAGCCAGCGGGCGAATCCATCCCGACCACCATTGCAGAAGCCGCGCGCCGGGCGCACCGCGAGAGGGAGACGAATCTCGTCCCCGAGTTCCCACCGTTGCTCGGCGTGACGGAGGGAGAGCCTCACTCCCTCCCCTCTCCGGAGCCCACGGGGCCCCGGCCCGTCGTCGAGCACTTCGAGCGCAACGCGCACCGGCGCCGCCCCCTCCTCCACCGACGCGACCACGCCGTGCACGCGGGCACGAACCCGTTGGGTCGGGATAGGATCGGCGAAGACAGCCGATTCCGGCGCCAACTGGCGAACCATGCGAGCCTGACCGCAGGCGCCAAAGACCACGACGATCGCCATTGCCGTTCCCAGACGGCGGTGGCAGAGCAGCCCCAGCGGGATCAGAAAAAGAGACATCACCAGCAGAATCCAGAGGGAGGGGCCGAGGGCGCCGGCTCCGACCACACCGACGAGCAGCCCACCGACGGCCGCCGGCAAATACGCGGCGCGCGGCAGCGGCCGCCGGCGCGAGAGGCGCGTGTGGGCCATCGTCGACCAGTTCGGCTGCACCGGCGAGGGCACGCTCGAAGTTCTCGCGGCCGTGTTCGATCGACGAGGGTGCGAGAGACGGGCGCGCCCACAAAACCAAAGACGGGCGCGCCCACAAAACCAAAGACGGGCGCCGACGCGGACTCAGTCCGACAACTTCTCCTTGATGGTGGCCGCGAGCACCCGACCGATCCCGGGCACCGAGGCGACGTCGTCGACCGGCGCATCGCGTACGCGGGCCACACTGCCAAATCGCTTGAGAAGCGCCTTGCGGCGCGTTTGTCCAACTCCCGGAATTTCATCGAGGGGCGAGCGCAGACGCGCGCGATCACGCAACTTCTTGTGGTAGGTCACCGCGAAGCGATGCGCCTCGTCGCGTGCCTGCTGAAGCAGGAACAAGGCGCTGGAGTTCCGCGCCAGAACGACGGGATTGGCGCGACCGGGAAGGAAGACACGCTCCTCGCTGCGCGTCACTTCGCTCGCGCGCGCGTCGCGCACCGCACGGGATTTGGCCAAGCCGACCAGGTCGAGGCCCTCGATACCGAGTTCCCGGCACACGGCCATGGCGACGGCCAGTTGCCCCCGCCCGCCGTCGATCACCAGAAGATCGGGCAGATCGTCACGTTTCTGTCCCGCCGAAAGCCGCCGCGTGAGCATCTCCCGCAAACTGGCGAAGTCGTCGGTCCCTTCCACCGTGCGAATGCGGTAGCGACGATACCGCGAGGTATCGGGGCGGCCCTCGTCGAACGCGACCACCGAGCCGACGGTCTCGCCCCCCTGAAAGGTCGAGATATCGACGCATTCGAGACGCTTGGGCGCACTGCGCAGGTGCAGGCGTCGCGCCAGCTCCTCGGCCGTCTTCTCCAGACGTTCCTGCGCATCGCGACGCTCGAGGAAAGCCTGGCGGGCGTTGTCCTTGGCGAGATCGACGAGCCGCCTCTTGGCTCCGCGACGCGGAACCAGGATCTCCACCGCGGCTCCGCGTCGTTCCCGCAAAAGATCCGACCGCGCGGCGCGATCCTCGAGTTCGACCGGCAGAAGTACTTCGCGCGGGATCGGTCTTCCCCCCTGATAGAATTGAGCCAGCACCGCGCCGATGACTTCGTCGTCGGGGAATTCCCAATCGGCAAAGCCGAACGATCGGTTCGCCGTCAGGCGCCCCGCCCGGATGACGAGAACCTGGACTTCGATGAAGCCGCCCTCGCGGTAGAGACCGAAAACATCCTGATCGACACCTGCATGTGCGACGACCTGCTGACGCTCGCCGGTTGCCTCGATTGCGCGCAACTGGTCGCGCAACCGGGCGGCTTCCTCGAAGCGAAGCTCCCTGGACGCCTCCGCCATTCGCTCGCGCAACAACGTCGTGAGTTGCGAGTCACGCCCCTCGAGCAGAAGAGCGGCCGAACGCAGGTGCTGCTCGTATTCGTCGCGGTCGACCGGCAAGACACACGGCGCGAGGCACCGCTTGATCTGGTACTCCAAGCAGGGCCGCGCACGATTGCGGAACACGGCATCGCTACACGTCCGCAGGGGGAAGACCTTGCGGATGACGTCGAGGGTTCCGCGGACCGCCGACGCCGAATGGAAGGGGCCGAAGTACCGGCCCCCGTCCTTCACGATCTTGCGTGTGACCATGACCCGCGGCCAGGGGTCACGAGCGGTGATCTTCACGCTGACGTACGATTTGTCGTCCTTCAGTCGGACGTTGTACCGGGGCTTGTACTGCTTGATCAGGTTGTTCTCGAGGATCAGCGCTTCCTTCTCGTTGCGCGTCACCAAGCACTCGAGATCGGCCATCTTGCGCACGAGAAAGGCGACCTGATGTCTCCCGTCGCCGCCGCGAAAGTAGCTCTGGACTCGAGCGCGCAGGCTCTTCGCCTTCCCGACGTAGAGAACGACACCGGCGGCATCTTTGAGGAGATAGACACCCGCGCGCGCGGGGAGAGCCTCGAGCTTCGCCTCGACGCTCGCGTCCAGCTCCCCCCCGCCACGGCTCGATGTCCGCTTCACCGGGCGCCCCGCCGACGGCGCGTCCCCGCCTTCTTCGGGGTGCCGCGACGTGGACGCACCTCGGCCACGCGTCCCGTCCCACCGTCCCCCGACAGTTGTCGGATGCGATCCCGGAGCTCTGCCGCACGCTCGAATTCCAGAGATTCCGCAGCCTCCTTCATCTCCTGTCGCAACTTGTCGATGTCTTCGCTCCCCGCGCCCGGCGTGCCGGCTTCTTCCTGCAGCGAAACCGTTGCGTAGTCGGCCTCGTAGACTTCGACCAGCGGCGAGCCGATGGCCTTGCGGACGGATTCGGGCGTGATGCCGTGCTCCTCGTTGTAACGGCCCTGGATCTCGCGGCGACGCTCGGTCTCGTCGATGGCGCGACGCATCGAATCCGTGACTCGGTCGGCGTAGAGAAGAACGCGCCCATGGACGTTGCGTGCGGCTCGACCGATCGTCTGGATGAGCGAACGGGTGGAGCGCAGATATCCTTCCTTGTCGGCGTCGAGGATGGCCACCAGCGAAACCTCGGGGATGTCGAGCCCTTCCCGAAGCAGGTTGATACCGACGAGAACGTCGAAATCGCCCCGGCGCAATCCGCGGATGAGCTCGACCCTCTCGATCGTATCGACGTCCGAGTGAATGTACCGGACGGCGATGCCAACGTCCTGCAGATAGTCGGTGAGGTCCTCAGCCATCTTCTTGGTGAGGGTGGTCACCAGCACCCGCTCGGAACGTTCGATGCGAAGCCGGACTTCTTCCAGCAAATCGTCCACCTGCGAGCGCGCCGGGCGCACCTCGATTTCGGGGTCCATGAGACCCGTGGGACGAATGACCTGCTCGGTGACGAGCCCCTGGCTCCTCTCGAGTTCATAGTCCCCCGGTGTCGCGGACACGTAGACGGTCTGGCCTACGCGCTGCTCGAATTCGGAGAAATTCAGGGGCCGATTGTCGAGCGCCGAGGGCAGCCGGAATCCAAACTCGACGAGGGTGTCCTTGCGCGAGCGGTCTCCACGATACATTCCGCCGATTTGCGGAACCGTCACGTGGCTCTCGTCGATGACCAGAAGATAGTCGTCGGGGAAGTAATCCAACAGCGTCGAGGGAGGCGCCCCCGGCTCCCGACCATCGAGATGACGAGAGTAGTTCTCGATGCCGTTGCAGAAGCCCATCTCCGCGAGCATCTCGAGATCGAACGCCGTGCGCTGTTCGAGTCGTTGGGCCTCCAATAATTT
>JAPOLW010000302.1 GCA_029976905.1 bacterium
GTGGCTCGACATTCCGATCCCGCTGGCGGGTGGCACCAAACTCGCCGTCGATGCGTATCGTGCCGTCCGGCACGCACGGGTGGCCGCGCTCGGCGCGACCGTCGGGTTGATGGTCGCCGAAGTCGGCGTCCGCTTCCTCGTCCAATATCTCGCCGCCGAGCGCCGGGCGCTCGAAGAGGCCGACGCGCTTGCGGCCGAATTGGGCCGCCTGGCGCGCACGCATCGGCGTGTGCGGGTCGTGGCGCACTCCCTCGGATGTCGCCAGGTGATCGCCGCCGTAGCCGCGCTTTCGCCCACCGACCGACCGTCGGAGATCCATCTCTGCGCGCCCGCCCTGGTCGAAAGCGATGTCGCAGACCGTCTCGACGGACTCGCCCGCCGACAGACCTTTGTCTACTATTGCGCCGATGATCTCGTCCTTGCGCTCGCCTTTGGTGCCGTCGCCTGGGATCGGGCCCTGGGGATCGCGGCGCCGGCGCGGGAGTACCGCGGGCTCGTTGCCGTCGACGTGCGCGAACACTTCGGCTTTCGGGTGCACGGAGAGTACAAGAACCGGTTCGCGCAATTCGCCGGGCGTCCCTCCGCAGAGGCGTCGCCCGTCCCCGGCCCTTCGTCCCCCGCCGGTTCGATCGGTCAGGCCGGGTCTTCGCGACAGAGCAGAAAGTAGTTGGGAACAGCTTCGCCGTCCCGCGTTGCCCGGCCGATCAGGAGGTGCGTCGACACCCGCCGGAGGTAATCGACCATTCCGTTGTAGATGAAGCGCGACAAGCGATAGGTGTTGTCGTGGATGTCGGGCCACGCCGCTGGCCGGTCGGTGGGGATGCGGGTGTAGTCCACCGCCACGCCGCCGGGCGCGTCCGTTGCGTCGTAGGCGACGAAGTAGCCGGGGCCGGTGAGCGGAGCGAGCCACCGTGTCGGCTGATGGTTGTAGCCCCAGAGTTCGTCGCCCGTGCCCGGGGACGGGCGGCAGAAGCGCTTCTGGAACAGGGAGAAGAGCGGCAGCGAATTCTTGCCGTGGAAGATGACGGGCTCGAGCGGTCCCAGGTCGGGGGGCACCATTTCGGCGATGCGGACGGAGCGCCCCGCAGAAGCATCCCAGAGACGGGCCTGCGTGCGGCCGTCGATCGACCCGGTGATGGTCACGCGATCGCGTGCAGAGGCCTCCTCGAAGCGGCCGGCCACTTCTTCGCAGTCGATCACAGGGGAGGAGAGGGCATCGAGCGTGGCGCGAACCTGACCCATACCGGGTTCCTAGCCCGTCTGTGGGCGAAGATCCATGCCGCCGGAGTTGGCGCCGTCGCCGGTTTGCGGCAGGATCGGTCCGTGTCGCGCGCCGAACCCGACCCCCGGAACGCCGACGAGTGGGAAGGCGAGACCTTCCGCGATCTCGATCTTGGTGGTGGTGATCTCGCAGGCAAAGCGTTCCGGGACTGTCGTTTCGAGCACGTGCGTCTTGCCGAAGCGCGCATGTCCGGCGCGACCTTCGAAGATTGCCTGCTCGAAGATTGCGACCTCACCATGGCCCGGATCGCGGAGGCGGCCTTTCGCGGAGTCGCCTTCCACCGCTGCAAGCTCATGGGGGTCGACTGGACGGCCGTGCGTGGCCTCGTGTTTCGCGTCGAGTTTGAAGAATGTAATCTCAGCCATGCGACCTTCGCAGAACGCAAGATGCCGGGCGTGCTCTTCCGCGAGTGCCGTATCCACGATGCCGCCTTCGCCGGGGTCGACCTCACGGGCGCGGTCTTCACGGGGAGCGACCTGCGGGGGACGCGTTTTGTGGATACGGTTCTGGTCGAGGCCGACCTTTCCGAAGCCGTGCACTACGACGTGAGCCCCCGGCAGAATCGTCTGCACAAGACCCGCTTCTCCCGCGAAGCGGCGCTGGCCCTCGTCGCCGAACTCGGCGTCGTGGTGCCGCGCGGTTCGGACTAGATCGCGGGGCGCGTCGGGCCGGGATCGATCCGGCCGACGCAACGGCAATCCAGTCGTGCCGGTCGATGGAGGCACCCTCCGGTGCCGAGAGTCGGGTGCCGCTCAGCGGAAGGCCGGCAATACCTTCTCGGCGAAGAGGCGCGCCGGTTCGCGGGTGTCCTTGCCGAAGAATTCCATCAGAAAGCCGGTGCAGCCCATGTCGACGTAGCGCCCGATGCGGTCCACGACCGCTTGCGGCGTACCCCAGATGCCGATCTTCTCGAGGTCTCCGCCCATGTGCCCCCCGTAGATCTTGCCCGCCTTCTCCAGGTTTGCGCGCGCGCTGGCGTCATCCGCCCCGAGGATCACGACGCATTGCTGGGAGACCTCGAGTGTATCAAAGTCTCGTCCCTCCTGATCGCAGCGGCGCTTCATGGCCTCGATCTTCTCGGGGAGTTGGCCCTGGGCCGCGGCCATGTTGTTCCAGATGTCGGCGTGCCGGGCGACGATTCCCATGAGGATCTTCTCGCCCGCGCCACCGATGAGGACGCGCGGAGCCGTCTGCGGCTTGGGCTCGCAGAAGACGCCATCGACCGAGGCGTGCCGCCCCTCGAAGGTGACCTGCTCCTCCGTCCACATGCGCTTCATGATCTGCACGGACTCGTCGAGTGCGCGCAGGCGCTCCCGGACCGGGGGAAACGCACAGCCGTACCCGCGGAATTCGGCCTCGAACCAGCCGGCCCCGAGTCCGGCGATCACGCGTCCCGGAGCGATCTGGTCGATCGTCGCGATCTGCTTGGCGAGGACGGCGGGGTTGCGGAAGAAGGGGGGCGTCACGAGCGTGCCCAACGCAACCGTTTCGGTCACGGCCCCGACCGCGGCAAGCTCCGTCCAGCCCTCGAGGATGGGGATCTGCGGCGCGGGAACGCCGTAGAGATGATCGCAGACCCAGACCGAGTCGAAGCCGAGACGGTCGAACTCGCGCGCCGCATCTCGTGCTTGCGGCCAGCTTCGCTTGATCTGTGGGAGTGTGACTCCGAAATGCATGCCTGCGGCCATGGAAGCCTCCTTGTGGTGGACCCGGGCGGGAGTCTACGGCGATCGGGGGGGTGCCAGCAACCGCGGCACCCGTCCCGGCGAAGAGAAGGCCGTGCCTCCTGTGCGCGCAGCGCCGCGCGTCACGGAGGCGTTTGGTCGGAGGGCTCGTCGTGGGCGAGCAGATCGAGCAGCGCTTCGACGACGACCGGATCGAATTGCGTGCCGGCGCACCGCTCGAACTCGGAGCGGATTGCATCGGCGGGAAGGGCGGCGCGGTAGGAACGATCACTCGCCATCGCGTGGTAGGCGTCGGTGACGGCAATGATGCGGGCGACGCGCGGAATGTCCTCGCCGGCCCGGCCATCGGGGTAGCCCGATCCGTCGAAATGTTCCTGGCTTGCGCGGACGTGATCGGCAAGGTGGCGGATCTCGGGAACCGACGCGACGAGAGCGGCGCCGGTGAGGGTGTGGAGGTCGACCTGGGTGCGCTCCTCCGGCGTGAGCGGCCCCGTGCCCTCGAGGATGTCCAGCGGCAGATAGAGCTTTCCGATGTCGTGCAGCAGCCCCGCCTGCCCGGCCTCGCGGATCTCCTTCGATAGGCAACCGAGGTGTCGGGCAACGCGTGCCGAGAGCGCGGCCACCGCGGCGGAATGGGTTGCGGAATCCGCATGCCGCCCGGCCAGGCTCCGGAGGAGGGCGCGTAGGGCGGAGGCGGCGCCGTGTGCCCGCGGCGGATCCGATTCGTTCCCCGGCTCCTCGAGGGTCCCAATCCGGTTTCGACCGGCGGTCTTTCCGACGAGCATCGCGCGATCAGCGGCCGTGATCACATCGCCCGGCCGTTCGAGACCGGGCCCAAGGCTCGAAACGCCGATCGTTGCCGTGATCGGGAGGGTTTCGTTGCCCGGGGTACGGATCGATTCGCGGACCCCGGCGCGCACCCGTTCGGCGATGCGCCGGGCGGTCGGGCCGTCGGTGGCCGGCAGGAGGACCACGAACTCGTCGCCCCCGTAGCGGGCGACCACGTCCCCGGCCCGGACCAGACCTTCGAGTCTTCGTGCCACCTGCTGCAGGAGAGCGTCGCCCCGGGCGTGTCCGAAGGTGTCGTTGACCTCCTTGAAGTGATCGAGATCGAGGAAGAGAACGCTCAGTTCGCCTTCTGTCGGGCGGGCCGGATCGACGAGCGGTTCGAGGCGCTGTTCGAAGCCCCGTCGGTTGAGCAGTCCGGTGAGCGGGTCGGTGAGCGCTTCGCTTTGTGCCTCGTGCAGACGCAGGCTCGCGTCGAGTGCGGTCGCTGCCTCGGCGCCGAAGAGCGCCAGGACCGTCTGGGACGGTGGTTGCCGCAGACAGAGGCGCAGGGAGAGCACTCCGACTCCCTCGCGAGCGACGCTGAGCGGAATGTGGGTCCATCGCCGGTCGTCGTCGCCCTCGTCCTCTGCGAGGGTCGACCAGGCGCGCGCCGCGCGCGCCGGGGGAGACGTTCCGTCGCGGCACAGCGGCTCGGGCATCGGCATCGCCACCGTGGCCAGGGCGCAGAGTTCGCGTCCGTCGGGCACCCAGAGGACGGCCCGATCGGCCTCGAGAACGCGTTGGGCGTGTTCGAGGATTCCCCTGGCGAGGCGGTCGGGCGCGAGTCCCGCCCCAACCATCTGGTGCAGGCCCAGGATGGCCTTGAGGAGGCCGTAGCCGGCATCGAGGCGCCGATGGAGGGCGGCCCGTTCGGCGAGGAGCTCCCGGATCGTCCGTTGTGGGGCCGGGGTGTCCGTCCTCCCCGACTCGGCCCGGAAGATCTCGCCCAGATCGACGGGAAGTGCGTCGCGACCGTTCCCGCCGAGGGCGTCCGGGCGCGCGAGCCCGTCGCCGTTGCGGTGGATCGTTCGCCGGACGCGATCGAGCAGGATCCGGCGATCGATCGGCTTCGGCACGATTCCCTGGGCGCCGAGTCCGAGTCCGCGCAATTGCACGGCAGGCTCGGTGACACTGGTCGCCAGCAGAACCGGAATGCCGGCGAGGATCGGATCGACTCGCATGCGCCGCAGGAATTCGAGTCCGCTCTGGCCGGGCATTCTGACGTCGAGGAGCACCAGATCCACGTCCGGCCCCAGGAGTTGCCAGGCGTGGTCGGCATCTTCGGCCAGACGGCAGTCGTAGCCAGCGCGTCCGAGCACGCGCGCCGCGATCACGGCAGACACCGGATCGTCATCGACGATCAGCACACGGCCGTCCGCCGCGGCCCGCTCGTCGTCCAGTTGCGCGTCGGGTTCTTCCTGGAGCTCCATGACCATCGGTCGAGATCGGGGCACACGGCTCCCGTATCCAGATAAGCGGCAGCTCGGGGGTCGTCCTTGAGCTGCGCGTGGGCGGGGCGCGAAGGCCATGGCACTCGCGCGGTCGCGGCCTCCCGCCGCCCCCGCCCCGTGTCGCGCGGTTGCCGGTGCCGACGCGCGCTTCCCGGGGCGGGGTGACGTCGCGGCCCTGGACGGTTAGCCTTGGAGGCGTGCGGCCGATGCTGCGCAAGCGG
>JAPOLW010000303.1 GCA_029976905.1 bacterium
ACATCGTGAGCCTCAACTTCAACAACCGGTCGGGCATGATCGGCGCCGACGGGGTCCGCTCGGGAACCGCCGATGCGACCGCCCGCAAGATTGCCTGGATCCGCGAGGCAGCCGGCGATCGCTTCGGCGACATCGAACTCGAAATCGGCTGCTACTTCACTTTCGTGGGAGAAGACGACGGCACCGCCGAGGCCATGGCCGGGGCGTTCGGGATCCAGCCCGAGGAGATGCGCACACATCCCCATGCCCTGTTCGGCCCGCCCGACGCGATCATCGAGGAGCTGCTCCGTCGGCGCGAGGCCTACGGAATCAGCTACGTGACCGTCTCCGACCCGGCGCTGGAGGCATTCGCGCCGGTGGTCTCGGCGCTGGCGGGACGATGAGCGACGCCCGCGCCGCCCTCGTCACGGGTGCCGCGTCCGGAATCGGGCGTGCGACGGTCGAGAGACTCGCATCGGCCGGGCTCGGCGTTCTCGCTGTCGACATCGACGGCGACCGATTGGCGTGGACGACCTCCACCGCGAACGTCGAGGCCGCAACGGCCGACGTCTGCAGCGAGGCCGACAACCACCGCATGGTGGAGACGGCCCGGTCGCATTTCGGGCGCCTCGACGTCGTCGTTCTCAATGCCGGTCTGCCAGCCTCCGGCCCCATCGAGTCGCTCCCGCTCGCCGACTTCGAGCAGGTGGTGGCGGTGAACCTCCGCGGCACGGTGCTCGGCCTGCGGGCCGCCCTTCCCGCCCTGCGGGCCTCCGGCGGCGGGTCGATCGTGGCGACGGCATCGGTCTCGGGCCTCGGCGGCGATCCCGGCATGTGGGCCTACAACGCCGCCAAGGCCGGCGTCATCAACCTCGTGCGCGCGGCCGCCGTCGACCTCGCCGCAGACGGCATCCGGGTCAATGCCGTCTGTCCCGGCGCGACCCGCACCCACATGACCGAGCCGATGATCGAAGCAGACCCGGGGGTCTACGATCGACTTCGAGCGAACATCCCCATGCAGCGCTGGGCCGAGGCCTCCGAGATCGCCGCCGTCATCGCCTTTCTCGCCTCGGAGGAAGCGTCGTTCGTCACCGGCGCGGTGATTCCGGTCGACGGCGGCGTCACCGCCAACTCGGGCCAGTTCGACCCCCCGGGCCGCCCGGGATAGGGCGCCGACCGCCACCGACTCACGGCGCCGCAGCCCCGACTTCCTCGCGCAGGCCAATCCAGCTCGACTGGCGCCCTGCGCTCGCGCCCTGGACGCGAAACGACGCCAGGTCGGCGCCGCCGCAGGCGGTGCACGGGCCGACGTGGTGCACGGAGTCCGGCGGCACCCCCGACTCTTCGAGGAGCATCTGGTTCACCGTGCGCAGGTCGAGCCTTCCCTTGCCGGGCGCGCCCTCCCTCCAGGCACTGCGCAACCCGTCCCCGTAGCGGGCAAAGAAGTCCAGCGCGATCTCGCTCCCGACTTCGTAGCAGCAACCGCCGATCGACGGCCCCAACGACGCCTGCACGTCCCCGGGCGCGACGCCGAAACGGTCCCGGAACAGAGCGACCGCGCGCGGCACGATGCCGGCGAGGGATCCGCGCCAGCCGGCGTGCACCGCCGCGACGACGCGCGCCCCGGGCGCGACCAACAACACCGGCACACAATCGGCCGTCACCACGGCAACGGCCGTGCCCGCGGAGGCCGTGACCAACCCGTCGGCGTCCCCGGCCGCCGTCGGCGTCCGCGGTCCGGCCACGATGAGGTTGGCCCCGTGCACCTGCCGTGCGCGCACCAGGCGGAACGCGCCCGCGACCGGCGCCTCCCGCAGTCCGAAGCCGTGCTCGATGCCGTCGAAATCCCATTCGGGGGTCCGGTACGCACCCACCATGACGTACGATCCTACCAGAGAGCCCCCGACGTCCATACCCGCGGCGGCCGTGAAGCTGGTTGTCCGTCTCCTCCGGCGGGGATAGGCTCGCGCCATGCGTACACGGTTTCGTGCGATCGGTTCACTCCTCGCTCTCGTCCTCGGCCTCTGGGCCTGCGGCGACGGCTCCACCCCACCGGGCAGCGCCCCCGTCGACCCCGACCGGGCGGCCTATCGGGAATCCGGGCCCTGGGCCGTCGGCGTCACCACGGTCGCATGGGGCGAACGCGAGATCGAATTCTGGTACCCGGTGGCCCCCAGCGATGCGGCCGGACGCGTTCGCGACGCCTATTACATTCGCGACTGGCTCCCAGACGTCATCGACGCCCTCCTGCCCGCCGACGCAAACCCACCCTTCGTGACCAACGCCTACCGAAACGCGCCTGCGAGCACCGAAGGCCCCTTTCCCCTGGTCGTCTTCGCGCACGGCGCCGCAAGCTTCCGCATGCAGTCGACCTTCCTCACCACCCATCTCGCGTCCTGGGGTTTCGTGGTGGTCTCGCCCGACTACCTCGAGCGCGGCCTCGGCAACGCCCTGGGCCAAGCGCCGAACGAACCGCTCGAAGACACGGTCGTCACCCGCGGCGCCGTGGACGTCGCCAAGGCCGAGAACACCCGCTCCGGCGGCCTGCTCGAGGGCGTGATCACCGCCGCCCGGATCGCCATCACCGGACACTCGGCCGGCGGGACGTCCTCCATCCGCTTCGGTCACGAGCCGGACGTGGTCACCTACCTTCCTCTCGCGGCCGGCATCTTCGGCGACGATGTCCTGCTGCCCGAGCACCCGTCGATGTGGCTCACCGGCGACATCGACGCGGTCGTCGAAGTCGACCGCGTCGTAGCTGCCTTCGAGCAGGCGCCGTCGCCGGCCCGACTCGTGCGCGTCGCCAACGCCGGCCACCTCGCCCAGAGCGACCTATGCGCGATCGGAAGAGACGGTGGCGGCATCGTACAGATCGCGCTGGATGCCGGCCTCCCGGTTCCACCCAACCTGCAACGCCTGGGCACCGATGGATGCCAGCCCGGGGCGCTTGCGCCGGAGGCCGGCTGGCCGGTCTTCAACCATTTCGTGACGGCGCAGCTACGCTGGGCCTTCGGTATCGACTCCGAGCCCGTCGGCCTCTCGGCCGCCGTCGGCGCCGACTTTCCCGACGCCGACTTCACCTACGAAGAGCGCTGAACGCGCGCGGGACGGCATCTACCGACGCGCCCGCGCGCAGCGGCACCCGCCCTGGCAGGACCACCGATCGCACCGCCGCCGCGCGCGGCAACGGTGCGATCGGGTCGGCCGGTCTCAGAAGCGGTAGGAAAGCTCCGCGCCCCAGGTGCGGGGCAGCCCGGTGTAGTTCAGGATGTTGCCGAAGAAGCTCGCAATCGACTGCGTCGTGTCGAAGTACACTTCGTCGGTCAGGTTGAGTGCCCACAGCGCGACCTGGGCGTGGTCGTCGAGGAAATCGTAGGAGAGTCGGGCGTTGAGAAGATTGAGGTGCGGCTGCCGCGCCTGCGGGACCTCGGGTCCAAGAGTCCGGAACGCCGACTGATAGCGCCATTCCAGACGCGGCGTGATCCAGCCCTGGAGCCATTCGGGACCACGGAAATCGATCGGAATCGAGTACTGCGCCGAAAGGAAGGAGGCGACCGGGGGAACCCCGGCGAACTTCTCCCCGGCCCGATCGATCGCATTCCCGGTCAGATCGCTCACGCCGAGGAACTCGTCGTAGGACGCATCGACCCAGCCGATATTCCCGGCGAGGAGGAGGCCCGGGATCGGAATCGCCTGGAAGTCCAATTCGATGCCCATGGTGGTCGCCTCGGCGGCGTTCAGGGTGGGACGCGACGCGGTTGGCCCGTCCGGGCCCTCCTCGACGATCAGCGTGACGACCTGAATGTCATTGTAGAGACCGTAGAAGAACGCGAGATTCATCGTCAGCCGCTCATCGAAGGCGATGGTCTTGAGGCCGACTTCGAAGTTGTCGAGCGTCTCGGGCTCGAAGGAGGTGAGCGGCCCGTCGCCGGCGGCGATGATGCCGTTGAACCCACCGCCCTTGAAGCCGCGCGAATAGGTGAAGTAGCCCATCAGGTGATCGAGAGGTGTCTCATCCGTCCAATCGGGCGGAAGCATGAGCGCAATCGTACCCATCGGCGTCCAGGAGGTGAACGTCTCGTCGCCGTCTCCCCCGGTGTCGGGATTGATCGGTTGGCCGGCGGGGTGCGGGCGGAAGGTGAGCTGTTTGTTGTCCGAGGTGTAGCGCAGTCCACCGGTGAGGCTCAGCCAGTCGGTCACCCGACCGGTCGCCTGGCCGAACAAGGCCCAGGTGAAGTTGTCGGTCTGAATGAGGTTCTCGGTATTCTGGTTGAGGACCGGCACCTGGGTCACGTTTCCCTGCTCGGCCGTCTCCCAGAATCCGAAGAAACCGCTCACGAAGTCGATGCGGTCCTCCCAGAACGACCCTCCGACCTGAAATTCCTCGGTGAGTTGCTGGTACGAGCCGGGCGTCCCGCTCAGGGGGTTGTCGCCACCGGTGCTCTCGAGCACGATCACCTTCTCGGAGGTTCCGTCGAGATCCTGACGAAGCCGCGAGCTCTGCCGGCGCCAGGAGGCGAGGTTCCTCACCCACAACCCCTCGAGAGCCTCGATGTCCTCGCCGACGTCCCATCCGATGGTTCCCCAGGCGCCCCAGTTGCGGAAATCCGCAAGGTTGTCGACCTCGCTGGTCCAGTCCAGGGGCCCGGTCTGGTCGCACGCTTCCCCGAAGTTGGGCAAAAGCGCCGCCAGCGACGCACCGGGGTTGGCGTAGATGCATTGCGCACCGCGGGTACGACTGTGGCTTCCCGACCACGACCCGCTGGCGACGAAGGAGACCGAGTCGATCGGATCGTATCGGAAGGACCCCAGGAAACTATTCGTGTCGACGTCGGATGCCGTCACCCCCGTATTGGAGTTGTCGAAGTACCCCTTGCGCGAACGGGACGCGTAGGCGGCCCGGATCGCCATCTTCTCCCCGTCTCCAATGGGGACGTTCACCATCGCGCGGGTGTCGAGCGAACCGTAGTTGCCCGGCCTGAGCATCACGAAACCTTCGAACTCGTCGCGGGGCTTGACCGTGGTGATGTTCACGGCGCCACCGACCGTGTTCTTGCCGAAGAGCGTTCCCTGGGGACCGCGCAGGACTTCGATCTGCTGGACGTCGAGCACGTCGAGGATCGCGGCCTGCGAACGCGCCAGGAAGACCCCGTCGACGTAGAGTCCCACGCCGGGGTCGAAGGCGGGCGAAGGCGCCGACCGTCCGATCCCGCGGATGATGATGTTGGAATTCTCACCCGATAGCCCCGAGCGGAACTGGAGGTTGGGCGAGAGCGGCGCGATCTGATCGATCCGCTGCACGTTGGCTTCGCGCAGCAGCTGGTTGCCGATCGCCGTGACCGCAACCGGGGTCTCCTCGAGCAGCTCGTCGCGCTTGCGCGCTCGCACCACGATCTCCTCGACCGACTTCGTCTCCCCGCGCGAGAGGCCCGTCGCCTCGCCCGCCTCGGCGGCGGCAGCCTGCGCCTCCGCAGCG
>JAPOLW010000304.1 GCA_029976905.1 bacterium
AGAAGTGAACGAACGAATCGGAATCGTCGGAGTCGGCCAGATGGGTGCCGCCATGGCCGGGGCCATCCTCGGCCGTGGATACGCCCTGAGCGTGTTCGACACGCGATCGGAGGCCTGCGCGCCTCTCGCCGAACGGGGAGCGCGCATCGCGCCCTCCCCCCGGGCCCTGGCCGCGGAATGCGACCTCGTGGCGGTGGTCGTCCTGAACGACGAGCAGGTTCGCGCGGTCTTTCTCGACGAGGACGGTCTTTTGGCGGCCCCGGGAGCGCGGTGCTGTGTCGCCATCCACTCGACGGTCCACGTCGAAACCGTGGAGGAGGTGGTGGCGCGCGCCGCAGCCGTCGGGGTCGGGGTGGTCGATGCCGGGGTGACAGGATCGGTCCTGGCGGCCGAGCAGGGCGAACTCGCCACCATGGTGGGCGGCGCCCCGGAGGTGATCGACCGCTGTCGTCCCATGCTCGATTGTTACTCGGGTCTGGTCTGCGCGATGGGGGGAACGGGCGCGGGCATGCGGGCCAAGATCGCCCGGCAGGCGATTTCGTTCCTGCGGGTTGCCGCGCTCCACGAAGGCATGCGTCTGGCGGAGGCCGCCGGCGTCGACCTGGCCGAGCTTGCCCGGATCGTCGCCCATTCCGACAAATTCAATCGGATCGAGGACATCCTCTGGTTGCGTGGAACGGCAGGCCCGGCGGATCCGTCCACGGAACTGGGTCGTCGCCTTCGCGAGGCGGCGGTCTACACGACCGGGATCGCCGAGAAGGATCTGGGCGTGGCGCGTGATCTCGGCGGGATGCTCGACCTGGCCCTGCCGCTCACCGATACGGCTCTGCCCTTGATGCCGGCGGTGTTCGGTGTGCCGGAAGAGGATTGAGCTGCGCCCCCTGTGCGTTGCCGGATCGGCCCGCGCCGGACCCGCTCCGGCGCGGCGTGACGCCTATCCGTCGCGACGAAGTCGGGCGATCGCGCGCGCGAGCGCGGTATCTTCGTCGGGGTCGGCGGGCAACGGGAAGACCAGTGTATCGGCAACTCCTCGGTAGAGTTCACCGAGCCGATCGGCGAGCTCATCCCAGGTTCCGCTGGGCACGAAGGTGTCGAGCATCTCGTCGTCGATCACTTCCGCCAGGCTCTCCCAGCGGTTCTCGCGGGTGCGCCGGTGCAGCTCCCGCCCGCGCTCTCCCCAGCCGAAGAGTTCCAGACTGGGCCAGTACGCGGGCGTCGAGAAGAGGAAGGCGAGGCTCTGGCGCTTTTCCTCGCGTCTCGCCGCGATGGTGGTGGCGTCCCGGCCTCCGACGCAAATCGGAGCGACCGTGAGCGTGGGCGGCCGACGCGGGCGCCCGTCACGTGCGGCCCCGTCGGCCAGACGTGGCTGGATGACTTCACGAAGATAACGCGGGTGGGTATTGGTCGGGTGGGTCACCAATCCGTCGGCGACTTCGCCCGCCAGCGCGGTCATGCGAGGGCCGACCGCACCAAGGATGATCGGGATGGGGCCACAGGGAAGCGGCTCGGGCGCGAAGAAGGGTTGCATGCGCGTCAGACGGTAATGTTGGCCCTCGAAATTCAGTTTCGAGCCCTCCTGCCAGCACTGGAAGGTGGCGCGCAGCGCGCCGACGTATTCGCGCATGCGACCGAGGGGTGGAGACCAGGCGGCGCCATAGCGGTTCTCGACGTTGCCCCGGACCTGCGCTCCCAGGCCCAGGAGGAAGCGTCCATTCGAGAAGTGTTGCAGGTCCCAGGCGGCGATGGCTGTGGTCATGGGGCTGCGCGTGAAGGCGACCAGAACGCTCGTCGCGACGTGGAGGCGGTGGGTCGCCTGAAGCGCGAGCGACGAGAGGAGCAATCCGTCGTGGACCGCCTCGGGAACGTTCAGGCCATCGTATCCCAGGCGCTCCACCCGCTGGGCGTGCTGGGCGATGGCCCGGGCCCCGACGCGTTGGCCGGTGTTTGCGAAGATCTTCATGGGTCCCCGGTCTCGCTCTCGAAAGTCATCGCCGCTCGTCCGTATCCCACTTTGGCGAGGCGGCAAAGGATGGGTGGACTTGACGCGCGCGATCGTAGCCGCCAAGGCAGCCGCATGAGAATCAGATTGGATTTTCTTCCCACGGCCGGATCCATCGGGCGTGTTGGGTGCTGACGTGGGCCGTTTCGTCGCCTTTCTGGTGCAGATCTTCGTTCGCTGGATGCCGGATGCCTTCGCCGTCGCGATCCTGCTCACCCTGCTCACCGTGGTGCTCGCGGTCGGCGTCGCCGGCTACCCGTTGCGGGACGCGGTGGAATCGTGGGGAGACGGCTTCTGGAATCTACTCACGTTCACGAATCAGATTACGCTCACGTTGTTGTTCGGCTACGCCCTCGCCAACACCCCACCGGTCCGACGGGCGTTACTGCGGGTGTCGGGGCTCGTCCGCACGGCGCCGATGGCCTATGGCCTGGCCTGCTTTCTCACCGGTGTATTGGCTCTCTTCTCCTGGGGGTTGAGCCTCGTGTCGGCGGGCATCATGGCGCGCTCGATCGGGGAAGCCTGCCGGGCAAAGGGCATCCGGGTCCACTACCCACTGCTCGTCGCCTCGGCCTTCGCCGGATTCGTCATCTGGCACCAGGGGATCACGAGTTCGGTGGCGCTGACGATCGCCACGCCCGGGAATTTCCTCGAGGAGCAGATCGGACTCGTTCCGACCTCTGAGACCATTTTCGAGGTCTGGAACATGGGCGTCGCCCTTTTCGTACTCTCGACGCTTCCCCTCGTGATGGCGGCGATGCATCCGCCCGAGGACGAGATCCGGCAGATGGAGGCCGTCGCCGTGGTCGAGGATGCAGACGGCGCGGGCGTCGAGGCGACACCGGCCCGTCGGTTGGAGCGCTCTCCGGCCGTCAGTCTTCCGATTGTCGCGATGGGCCTCTTCTTTCTCGCGATCCACTTCTTCGCGCGCGATCGCGGTCTCGAACTCAATATCCTGAACTTCGCCTTTCTGATCGCGGGGATCGCCCTGGCGGGCTCGGCAGTCCGATATGCCGAGGTCATCGCGGATGGCGGACGCGTCGCAGCGCCCTTTCTGCTGCAATACCCCTTCTATGCGGGCATCGCGGGGTTGATGGCAGATTCCGGTCTCGCCCGGATGGTCGTGCAGTTCTTCGCGTCGATCTCGACGGCCGAGACCCTGCCTCTATTCGCCTTTCTCGCGGGTGGACTCCTGAACATCTTCATCCCTTCGGGAGGGGGCCAGTGGGCGGTGCAGGGACCGATCATGATGGCGGCCGCCCAGGAGGTTGGAGCCGATGTGCCGCGCGTTGCGATGGGCGTCGCCCTGGGCGATCAGTGGACGAATCTGGTGCAGCCCCTGGTTCTGATGCCGGTCCTGGCGATCGCCGGAATCGGGGCGCGCGAGATCATGGGCTATACCCTGGTCGCGTTGTTCTGGACGGGAGCCGTCTTCTCTCTGGCTTTGCTGCTCGGTTGAGTCGTCCCCAGACTCCGGGGCGGATCGGTGATCCGTGGTCGAATCGGCCCGGGAGCTGCGCGGGCTTGCAGATCGCCCTGGTTTCCGGTCGATACCGTTCATGACCGCCCGCATCGCAGCGGACACGCGCCGCACCCGGATCGTGGCGACGATTGGTCCCACTTCGGATTCGCCCGAGCGCATCGATGCGCTGCTCGCTGCCGGCGTCGACGTCGCCCGGGTGAATTGCGCCCATGGCACCCCGAAGAGTCGATGCGCCGTCATCGAGACGCTGCGCGCGCGGGCGGCTGCAAAGAAGCAACCTCTGGCGATTCTCGCCGACCTGGCCGGACCCAAGCTCAGGATCGGAAGCTTCGCCGCCGGGCCCGTCGAACTCGAGGAGGGAGCACTCTTCACTCTCACCACGACGGCGGTGAGCGGGGATGTCACCCGCGTCTCGGTCGAGTATCCGGATCTCCCCGGCGACGTCGATGTCGGCACCGCGATTCATCTCAACGACGGCCTCGTGCGGTTGGAAGTGGTCGCGGTCTCCCCCCGGGAGGTCCGAACGCGGGTTGTCGTGGGCGGTCCCCTCGACGATCGCAAGGGTGTCTCCGTACCCGGCGGTGGTGCCCGGATGCCGGCGTTGACGGCACAGGATCGATCCGATCTCGAGGCCCTGCGGGACATGGAGGTCGATTACGTCGGTCTCTCGTTCGTACGCTCGGAAGACGACATCCGACTTCTACGTCGATCCCTCGACGATCTCGAAATGGGCGCGGGCATCGTGGCGAAGATCGAAAAAGCGCAGGCCGTCGATCGCATCGAAGAGATCGCAGCGGAGGCGGATGCGGTCATGGTCGCCCGCGGCGATCTGGGCGTGGAATGTCCGATCGAGGACGTCCCATTCCTCCAGAAGAGGATCCTCGCCGTCTGTCGGCGGGCGGGAAAGCCAGCGATCACGGCGACCCAGATGCTCGAATCGATGGTGCATGCCCCGGTGCCGACCCGCGCGGAGGCGAACGATGTGGCCAACGCCGTGCTCGACGGTACCGACGCGGTGATGCTCTCCGCGGAGACCGCGAACGGTTGGCATCCAGTCGTTGCGGTGCAGACCATGGCACGCATCGTTCTGCGCGCCGATGGTTTCGCCGCATCGCAGGCGCCGCCCGGAATCGCGCCCTCGATGCCCCTCGACACGGCCGACGCCGCCTCGCGCAGCGCCTGCCTGGCTGCCGAGTCGGTGCAAGCGCGTGCGATCGTCGCACTGACCACCGGCGGCGCGACGGCCCGTCGCATCGCGCGGTGGCGGCCGTCGCAACCCATCTTTGCCGTCACCGGGGACGAGGCCGCGCGGCGGATGTTGAGCCTGGTCTGGGGGGTCACCGTCGTCCGGGTGGACGACCTCGGTGACGACTTCGAGGATGCATGCCGCCGGGTGGCACCGCAGCTGCGCGACGCGTTTGGGCTTGCCGCCGGGGACCGGGTGGTCTTCACGGCGGGCCTTCCGTTCGGTGGAGGCTCGTCGACCAATACCGTTCGGATCGGAACCGTGTGAGTCGGGTCGCCGGGCCGCTCCGCTCTCGAGGCTCCTTGCGGGTGGGGGCTGCGCGCTATTCGACGACGATCGACGTCCGGGTCATCTCGAGCGGCTTCTTGGGCGTGCCGCGTGCGCTTCCGTTCTCCTCGAGGATGCCAACCGTATCCATCCCGTCGACGATCTCGCCGAAGATCGTGTGGCGCCCATTGAGGTGCGGGGTCGGTACGAAGGTGAGGAAGAATTGGCTGCCATCGGTGCCCGGGCCCGCGTTGGCCATGCTGAGGAGGCCCGGCTTGTCGTGCTTTACCGCGGGATCGTACTCGCCCATGTAGGTATAGCCGGGTCCACCCCGGCCATTGCCGAGCGGATCGCCGCCCTGCGCCATGAATCGGCTGATCACGCGATGGAAGGACAGATCGTCGTAGAAGCCCAGGCGCGACAGGT
>JAPOLW010000305.1 GCA_029976905.1 bacterium
TGCACCGATCAGCATGGCCGTCTTGTCACCAAGGTCGTCGAAGATCCGTTTTGCGAGGTCGACGGCAGCGGAACTCATTGAGACGGACTTGACCGCGACCCCGGTCTCCGTGCGCACGCGCTTGGCCACCCGGAAGGCGGCCTCGAAGCACCGCCGGAGGACCTGCGAGGTGGCACCGCTTTCGGAAGCCCGGCGGTATTGCTCCTTCAGCTGCCCCAGGATCTGGGGCTCTCCCACCACCATCGAGTCCAGACTGGACGCGACGCGGAAAAGATGACGCACGGCTTGCCGTCCGCGATGCACGTAGCGGTGCTCGGCCACGGCCTTCGAGGAAACCTCGCGGTCTGCGGCCAGGAACGAGACGATGTCTTCGGCGACGCCAGCGCCCCGCGACGAAACTCCCACGATCTCGACGCGATTGCAGGTCGACAAGATCACGGCCTCGTCCAGGGGCAGACGCTCGAGAGCCCGTTGGGCCATCGCCCCCAGAGCGTCTTCGTCGATGGCGAGCTTCTCACGGAGCTCGACCGGGGCCGTTTTGTGATTCAGGCCCACCACGCAGAGCTCGACGTCCCGAGGCGGCGCATCGACCACGCGCAGGGAACGCACCGTTGCGGTCTCTCGGTCGCTCATCCGAAGCTGTCCGCGTGTTGCCCGGGAGCGAGCACGTTGACACCCAGGAAGGCGATGAAGAGCACGCCAAAACCCACGATCGTCAACGTGGCCGCCCGGCGGCCCCCCCAGCCCACCGTGAATCGCCCCTGAAGGAGAATGGCGTAGATCATCCAGATGATCGTCGTCCAGATCGTGCGCGGCTCCCAGGACCAGAACCGGCCGAAGTAGAGCTCGGCCCAGAGGACGCCGATCACGATGCTCGACGTCAGAAGGACGAATCCCCAGGTGAGGAACTTGAAGTTGACCGTGTCGAGGCGCTCCAGACTCGGCAGCCTCCAGAGGAAGCTCCCCACGCTATGCGCCTTGAGCTGTCTCTCCTCCCACAGGTAGACCAGGCTGACGAGGCAGGCCAGGGCGAAGGCAGCGTTGCCCAGGTAGGCCAACGTCACGTGGACGAAGAGCCAGGGGCTGCGGAGAGCCGGAGGTGGGTCTGGGGCTCCACCGTGAGCCACCCAGGCGACGAGGACCCCGATGAATCCCACCGGCCCTACGACCGCAGCCAGCACATCGAGTCGAAATCGGACCTGGGTGATCAGATAGATCCCGGTGAGAACCAGAGCGAAGAACGACACCTGATCGGCCAGTGTGGTGATCGCGAGCGTGCCGAGATCGATCGACCTCATCGCCACGGCGAGGGCCTGAAAAGCGAACCCCGCAGCAAGGGTGAGCACGCCCGCGCGCCGCACGACCTCCTTCTGCTGGACGACGCCCCATCCGCCGATGAGAGCGGCAACGAGGTAGGACCCGAGGCCAAGTTTGAGGAGAAGAGCCTCCATCAACGGTCTCCGCCTCCCGCCGCCGAACGCGCCAGTCCACGGCGCAGATGGGCGGTCAAACGCTCGACGCGGGTCGCATCCCCTCGCCGCAGAGCTTCGAGCAGGCCTCCGTCCAGCAGATCCGCAAAAGCCCGGCTGCGCTCGGGACCTCCCTCGATCTCGCTCCGCAACCGCCCCAGCAACTCGACGGCGGCCGCATACTCCGGCCCCAGGATGGAATCCACCTCGTCGCGCACGCGCGCGGCCAATGCGGGACTCGCGCCGCCCGTACTCACCGCGACCTGCAGCGGCCCGCGCTCACAGGTCGCCGGCATGTGGAAGGTGCAACGGTCGGGGTCGTCTGCCGCATTGATCCACACGCCCCGGCTCCTGGCCGCAGCCAGAACCGCATCCTCGACCTCCGGGCGGCCCGTGGCGCTGAAGGCGAGATCTACTCCATCGAGGTCCACGTCCCGGAAAGCGCGCTCCTCGAGGCTGACGTGAGCCTCCTCGCGGGCCAGCTCGTGCATCGCCGCGTGCGCCTCGAGAGCAACGACGCGCACTTCGCAACCGGTCTCGAGCAATCGGGACACCTTTCGGGTGGCCACCGGTCCACCGCCGACGACGAGGACGACGCGGCCGGCGAGATTGAGCATGACGGGCAAAGTACGCATCGCTTCTCCCGTTAGCATACCGTCTCCCGGGAGGGGATGCGCGTGATTTTCTGCCCTCCTGGCGGAGGCCCCTAGCCTGCTGGAACCTTCAGGACGGCACCGACCCGCAGGGAGCGCGGGCGGCGAATTCCGTTGATGCGCTGGAGGGTCCCCGCGGTCGTGCCGTATCGCCGGGCGATTCCCCCCAGCGTCTGGCCCCTGCGCACATGGTGGAATTGGTACCGCGGCCGACCGCGCGCCGCCCGGCTGGCGTCCGCCTGGGCGAGGGCCAGTTGGGCATCCCCGGAGGTGGCCGGGACCCGCATGCGGTACCCCGCCGGAATCGAGGAGCGCCCGTCGACGACGCGGGACAAGAAGGCCGGGTTCATCGCAATGAGGGTTTCATAGCCAACACCGGCCTGCCGGGCTGCGTAGTGCAGACGCATGGATTTCTTCATCCGGATCTCGCGCGAGCGCGGCGCCGGAATCGGCTCGACCGGCCCGCCGAAGAAACGCTCCTCATCCCGCGTCACGTCGAGCGCCGCGAGGAATTCTGCGTAGAAATTTCGCGAGGCGAATCCAAAATTCCGCCCCTCGTAGCGGCGGACGAGAGCGCCGATGTCGCTGGAACCCACCATGCGAACGCCACGCGCGATGCCACCGCGGCCGTGGTTGTATGCCGTGATCGCAAGCGGCCACGAACCGAGGGATTCGTAGTCGCTCCTCAGGTGTTCGGCGGCGGCCCAGGTCGACCGCAGGGGGTCCCGCCGCTCGTCGATCGCCGAGTCGATGCGCAGGTACTGCCGACCGGTCCGCGGCATGAACTGCCAGACACCGGCCGCCCCGACTTTCGAGTAGGCTTCGAGGTCGAAGGTGGATTCGACCAGGGTCATGCGCGCGAGTTCGGGCGGAACCCCCTTTCGACGGAAGATCTCCACCATGGCGGGCTCGAATCCCTTGAGCCGCGCATACCCCTCGCGGAACCTCTCCCGTAGACCCGATTGGAGGCGCACGCGCTCGGCCGCTCCCTGGTACCGATCAGGACCAGGCGCATCCTTGAAGAGAGCCGCCACCCGTTGCTCTTCGATCGTCCAGTCGCCGGGTCGGGCCCGTCCCGTCTCGAGGCGCTCCAGAATCGCGACGTAGCGAGCACGAGCTTCCTTCTCGCGTTGTCGGCGGAGCCGTTCTTGCTTCGCATCGAGCCGACCGTTGGGACCTGCCCAGTCGCGAAAGTCGAGAACGGCGTAGACCCGATCGAGATCCACATTGTCATGGATGATCGTATGGTTGCGCGAATACCGTGCGAATACGTCTCTCCAGAACGCGACGTTGGGCTCGATCGCCCGCGGACGCGGGAACGGATCCTGGAGCGCGTCGGACGCGCCGATCGCCTGGCCCGCTCCCGCCAGACACCCGAGACCCATCGCCACCGCCGCGGCGACCAACCCCGCTCGATCCAAAAACCGACCCTTCACCACACCCCTCCCCTCCAGCGGCGCTCCGCCACCGAAGCGCCTCAGTCGCTTCATTTTGACTGGAATCCGGGCCCGATTCCAGAGATCGGGCCAAGAAGGGACCTGCCTACTTCTGGCAGCCCGGACAGTAGAAGCTGCTGCGCCCACTGACCAGGCGTCCGCGGATCTCGGTGCCACAGCGCCTGCAGGGCCGACCGCGTCGGTCGTACACCTGGAAGCGCTGCTGGAAGCCGCCGCTGCGCCCGTCGGCATCGCGGTAGTCGAGAAGCGACGACCCGCCGGAATCGATCGCCCTGGTCAGAATTTCGGGAACCGCGCGCGTGATCGCCTCCACCTCGCGACGCGTCACGCGACCAAAGCGCCGCGTCGGACGGACTCCGGCCACAAAAAGAGCCTCGTTGGCATAGATGTTCCCGATGCCCACGATCCGACGGGAGTCCATGAGCAGAGACTTGACCGTCACCCGCCGGTGCCGACGCCGCAGACCCCACAGCAGATCGCTCGTGAAATCGGACCCGAGCGGCTCGACGCCCAACTCCCCCAGGCCCTCCTCCCCCTGAGAGACCAGCATCAGCCCAAAGCGACGGGGGTCGCGATAGTAGACCGTCTCGCCTCCATCGAGGCCGACGCGAACGTGGACATGGCCCAGATCCGCCGGTGGGTCGCCCACGCAGAGGCGACCACTCATCCCGAGATGCACGACCCAATGGTCTCCATCCCCGATTTCGATGAGCACGTATTTCGCTCGTCGCCGGACCCCCTGAATGACGCGTCCCACCAGACTCTCGGCGAAATCGGGCGGGATCGGACGGCGTAGCCGCGTCTCGCGAACATCGACCCGGAGGATCCGGCGGCCGATCAGATGGGGCCGCAACGTCCGGCAAACGGTTTCGACTTCCGGGAGTTCAGGCATCGCCCGGCATCTTTCGACTCAGGAGCGCGAACTCCTCGAGGGACACCGTCTCCGCCCGACGACGGCCGTCGATCCCGGCGGACGAGAGTGCCACCGTGCCTGCGTCCCCGAACGCGGCCCGCATCGTGTTGCGCAGCATCTTGCGCCGCTGCGCGAAGGCCGCCCGCACCACACGGACGAAGAGAGCGGGATCCTCGATGTCGGATGGCAACCCGTGGAGCGCGTCCAGCCGCACGACGGCAGAGTCGACCTTCGGCTGCGGACGGAACGAATCCGGTCCGACGTCGAAGAGGACGCGGGCCTGCGCGCGCATCGCGGTCAGAACGCTCAGCGACCCATAGGCACGGCTCCCCGGCACCGCGGCAACGCGCTCGGCGACCTCTTTTTGAAGCATGACGACCATGCGCGGAAAGCGGTGCGACTCGCCCAGGAGGCGCTCGAGAATCGCGGTGCCGGTTGCGTAGGGGAGATTGGCGACCACCGGCATCGGACTCGGCGGCAGTCGATCGAGATCGAGTTCGAGGAAATCGGACGCGATCACCTCGAGCCCTTCCCCGCAGGTCTCCGACAGAGAGCGGGCGAGGCTCTCGTCGATCTCGACGGCGACGACGCCCGCAGTCGCACCGATCAGGGCTCTGGTCAGGATACCGCGGCCGGGACCGATCTCGAGCACCCTCTCCTGGGCCGAGAGATCGGCCGCCGCGACGATCCGCTCTACCACCGTCGGATCGATCAGGAAGTTCTGGCCCAGCGCCCGCCGCCGCCCCGAGCGGGCACGCGCACCGCCCATCACCCCGATCCCGTCAGGGGTGCGCCGCAAGGCGTGGGCCGAGCGGAAGTTGCGCTCGCGCATTCAGCGAAAGCGGGTCCCGTTCACCACGAAGCAGGCGACGCCAACCGGCGTAGGCGATCATCACGCCATTGTCGGTGCAGCGCTTGAGCGGTG
>JAPOLW010000306.1 GCA_029976905.1 bacterium
CCGCCACGACCTTCTGCTCCTCTTCGACGAGGTCCAGACGGGCTGCGGACGCACGGGCACGCTGTACGCCTATGAACAGGCCGGATGTGTCCCCGACGTCATGACGCTGGCCAAGTCGCTGGGCAACGGCATGCCCGTCGGCGCCATGGTCGCCGGGCCCCGCGTCGCCGAGACGCTGGATCGCGGTTCCCACGGGTCCACGTTCGGCGGCAATTGCGTCACCAACGCCGCCGCGGTGGCCACGCTCGACGTCCTGACGGATGGAACGACCCTGCCCCGGGCCCGCGAGGCCGGAGAGCGACTCCAGGAGGGACTCCGTCGTCTCGCCGCGCGCCAGAGCGACCTCGGAACCGTCCGCGGTCAGGGACTCTTGATCGGCGTCCCGGTGGACACCGCCGAGCGCGCGCGCACGATCGCCGAGCGGGCCCTGGAGAAGGGACTGCTCATCAACGTCACCGCCGACCGGATCCTGCGCATCGCACCGCCTCTGGTGGTGACCGATCCCGAGATCGATGAGGGACTCGACCTGCTCGAGCAAGCCATGAAGCCATGAAACGAGATTTTCTCTCCATTGCCGATCACGACCGCTCCGAAATCGAAGCCATCCTCGAGGATGCCGCCCGCCTCAAGGCCGACCTCCGAGCCGGCCGGGGTGAGCGCCCTCTTCTCGGCACGACCCTCGCGATGATCTTCGAGAAACCGAGCCTGCGCACGCGGGTCACTTTCGAAACCGGAATCAAGCAACTCGGCGGCGCGTCCGTGTACCTTGCCCCCAACGACATCCAACTGGGAGCGCGCGAGACGGTTGCCGACATCGCCCGCAACCTGTCGTGCTGGGTCGACCTCATCATGGCGCGCACCTTCTCGCACGCCTCGATGATCGAACTCGCCCGCCACGCCACCGTCCCCGTCATCAACGGCCTCTCCGATCTGAACCACCCCTGCCAGGTTCTCGCCGACTGCCAGACCCTCCTGGAGAACCGCGAACGCCTCGACGGCCTCACCGTCGCGTTCATCGGCGACGGGAACAACGTCGTGCCTTCCTGGTGGCAGGCCGCCGCCCGCCTCGGGATCCGTTTCCGCCTGGCCTGCCCGGCCGGCTACGAACCCGATCCGGCCCTCGTTGCCCAGGCGCAGGACAAGGCCGTCGGCAGCATCGAGATCCTGCGGGATCCCGGCGAGGCCGTGACCGATGCCGACGCCCTGTACACCGACGTCTGGACGAGCATGGGGCAGGAAGCCGAGGCGCAGGTCCGACGCGAAGCCTTTGCCGGCTATCAGGTCAACGCGGCTCTTCTCGCCAAAGCGCGCCCCGACGCCCTGGTGATGCATTGTCTGCCGGCCCACCGGGGAGAAGAGATCACCGCCGAAGTCGTCGACGGCCCACAATCGGTCGTCCTCCAGCAGGCAGAAAATCGCCTGCATGCACAAAAGGCGGTCATGGTGCGCCTCGCGGCCGCTCGCGGCCAGGGCGCGAAAGCGTGACAGGGGAGAAACGGTGAAGAAGATCGTCCTCGCGTACTCCGGCGGGCTCGACACGTCGGTCATCCTGGGTTGGCTCCGCAAGGAATACGATGCCGAGGTCGTGGCCTATTGCGCCGACGTCGGCCAGGGTGAGGAGCTCGAGCCCGTCCGCGCGAAGGCGGCGGCGGCGGGTGCGTGCGATTGCGTGATCGACGATCTGCGCGAGGAGTTCGTGCGGGACTACGTCTTTCCCGTCTTGCGGGCCAATGCCACCTACGAGGCGGGCTACCTCCTGGGGACGTCGATCGCACGCCCCCTGATCGCCAAGCGCCAGGTCGAAATCGCTCGCGAACACGGAGCCGATGCCGTCTCCCACGGCGCCACCGGGAAAGGGAACGATCAGGTTCGCTTCGAACTGACCTTCGCAGCCCTGGCGCCCGACCTCGCCATCATCGCTCCATGGCGCACCTGGGAGTTCGAAGGGCGCGAAGATCTGATCCGCTACGCCGAGCAGAACGACATCGCCATCCCCGTCAGCCGGGAGAAGCCATACTCCTGCGACCGGAACCTCCTCCACATGAGTTTCGAGGGCGGGATCCTCGAAGATCCCTGGCAGGAACCCTACGACGACATGTTCGTCCTGACCCGGTCGCCGCAGGACGCACCGTCGGAGCCGCAATACGTCGAAATCGAATACGAGGCCGGCAATGCCGTCGCGCTCGATGGGGAGCGCCTGTCGCCGGCCGATCTGCTCACACGCCTCAACGAGATGGGCGGTCGTCACGGCGTCGGACGCATCGACATCGTCGAAAACCGTTTCGTCGGCATGAAGTCGCGCGGCGTCTACGAGACCCCCGGCGGCACCATCCTCTACATCGCCCACCAGGCCGTCGAGTCGCTCACACTCGATCGGGAGGCCATGCACCTGCGCGATTCGCTGGTCCCGCGCTACGCGGAGATGGTCTACAACGGGTTCTGGTTCGCTCCCGAGCGCGAGATGCTCCAGGCGCTCGTCGACGAAAGCCAGAAGCCGGTGAGTGGCGTCGCGCGCCTGAAGCTCTATCGAGGGAACGTCACCATCGTCGGCCGCCGGGCCGATCGATCGCTCTACGACCCCGACATTGCGAGCTTCGACGAGGCGGGCGGCTACGATCAGGCCGACGCGACCGGCTTCATTTCCCTCGCCGGCCTCCGACTGCGCACGCGCGCGCGCGCGGGGTCGTGAGCCGATGCCCCCCGCAGGAAACCGTCCGCGACGGCGCAAGTCCGGCGGCAAGGCCTGGGACGGACGCTTTCGGGAGCCGACCGACCCCCTGGTCGAAGCCTTCTCCAATTCTCTCGAGAGCGATCTCGAGATGGCCGAGCAGGACATTCGGGGCTCGATCGCCCATGTGCATGCGCTCGAGCGCGCCGGACTCCTGAAGCGGAGCGAGGCGGGCCGGATCACCAGCGGTCTCCGCCGGGTCGAGCGGGAAATCCGCGATGGCCGCTTCCGCTCCCGCCCCGCGGACGAAGACGTTCACATGGCGGTGGAGCGTCGCCTCACCGAGATGGTCGGACCGGTGGGAGGCAAGGTACACACCGGCCGCAGCCGCAATGACCAGGTCGCCACCGATCTGCGCCTCTGGTTGCGGGATCAGATCGACGGGACCCTCGCCGATCTCGCTGCCCTCGAGCGCTCGCTTCTGCGCCGGGCCCGCAGCGACCTCGGAGTGGTCGTGCCCGGCTACACGCATCTCCAGCGCGCCCAACCGGTCCTCCTCTCGCACCATTGGCTGGCCTACGCGGAGATGCTCGAACGCGATCGCAGCCGACTCGTCGACGCGCGCCGGCGGGTGAATGTGCTTCCTCTCGGTGCCGGCGCACTCTCGGGGGCGGGCTTTCGCCTCAACCGCCGCGCCGTGGCCCGCGAGCTCGAGTTCGACGAGGTCAGCGAAAACTCCCTCGACGCCGTCTCGGACCGGGATTTCGTCGTCGAGTTTCTCTCGGCGGCGGCGCTGATCGCCGCCCACCTCTCTCGCCTGAGCGAGGAGATCGTCCTTTGGTCGAGCCAGGAGTTCGGCTTCCTGCTTCTTCCCGACGCCTTCGCGACGGGAAGCTCGATGATGCCGCAGAAGAAAAATCCCGATGTCGCCGAATTGGTCCGCGGCCGGACCGGCAAGGTCTACGGCGCGTTGGTTTCCGTCCTCACGACGCTCAAAGGCTTGCCGCTGGCCTACAACCGCGACCTTCAGGAGGACAAACCGCCCCTTTTCGACGCGACCCGGAGCGTGCGCGCCTGCCTCGCCGTGCTCGCTCGCATGCTGCCTCGTCTCTCCGTCGACGCCGGTCGCATGCGGGAGGCCGCCGGCGGCTTCTCCCTCGCGACCGAGCTCGCAGACTACCTGGTCGAACGCGGCATGCCCTTCCGCGAGGCCCACGCGGTGGTTGGTCGCATCGTGAGCGATTGTCTCGATCAGGGTCGGGAGCTCTGCGATTTGGGCACGGCCGACTTGCGTTCCTTCTCGGAGCTCTTCGAGCCGGCAGCTCGCCGTCGCCTCTCCGTCGATGCCGCGATCGCGCGGCGCAGCCTCGTCGGAGGCACCGCTCAGAGCAACGTGGAGCGACGGATCGCCGAGCTCGAGGCCGCCCTGGCACCGGCGCGCCGGAAGAGACGGCGCACACGATGAATCCACGGGGCGCCCTGCTGGTCGCCATCGCCCTCGCGGCGCCCCTGGCCTGCGGCAAGGTCGGTCCGCCGCGACTGCCCCAGCTCGCCGTTCCCCGGGCCCCCGAGCCCGTCGTGGTGCGCAACATTCCCGATGGATTCGAAATCACGATCCCGCGACCGCGCGAATACCTCGACGGCGTTCCCCTCGACGATCTCGGCAACTTCGAGGTCTCCCGGTCGTGCGAACCCGGGTCGATCGAGGTCCCGGTCGCGAACGTACCGATCGTCGACGACGACCGCTTCCAGAAACAAAAAGAGATCTCCCTCACCGACTTCGACCCGCGCCCGGGACAGACCTGCGTCTACCAGGTGATCGCGGTGACGCGGGACGGGTACCGCAGCGCGCCCGGCCTGAGCGCGCCTGTCCGGCGCGAATCCCCCGCGATCACGGAGACGCCGTCAACACCTCCGCGCACTCCGTAGCGAGGATGTCGTCGAGAGTCTCGCGACGCGACATCAACACCGCCCGCTCCTCGTCCCACCAAACCTGCGGCGCGCGGCCCAGCGAGTTGTAGTTCGAGGCCATGACCGCGCCATAGGCACCGGCGTCGTGGATCAGCAGGAAGTCGCCGGGCGCGGGCGTCGGCAACTCCCGCGGCTGGATCAATTCGTCGGCGTCGCGGGTGAAGACGTCTCCCGATTCGCACAGCGGGCCGGCCACTGCCCACGGCTGCACCGGACCCGGACTCTCGCTCACGACCGTCATCCGGTGGTACGCGCCGTACATCGCCGGACGCACCAGATCGACGAAGCCGGCATCGACCATCAGGAAATCGTGGCCCGCCCCCTTCTCATTGCTGCGCGTGCTCTTGCGGTCGGTCACCCGCGCCACCAGGGTCGCCGCGGGCGCGACGAAGAAACGCCCGGGCTCGATTTCCACGCGCACCTTTCGGCCAGCGCGGTCGCTGAAAGCGGCCTGCGCCTCGCGCAGCGTGCGCCCCAGCGGTCCGAGATCCGGCCGCGCCTGCGGGTCCCGGTAGGAATGCGGAATGCCGCCTCCGAAGCTGACCGCCGCACACGCTGGCAGCCGGGGCAGGAGATCCCCGAAAAGGCCAGCGAGGCGCTTCACGTTCGCGTCGAATTCGGCCTGCTCCGGTCCACTTCCCACGTGCGCGTGGAGAAGGGTGACCTGGAGACCGTCGCGGGCCGCCTGCTCTGCCGCCTCGGGCAGATCGTCGATCCAGATGCCGTGCTTCGAACTCGGCCCACCCGTATCGCACGCCTGGACGTGGCCGTGGC
>JAPOLW010000307.1 GCA_029976905.1 bacterium
CCGCAAATGACCTGACCCCGAACGTCCATGTCCCCGGCGCGATTGATGCGGACCTCGACAGCTCCGGAGCCTACGGCGTTGAACCGAAGGTCTCCGTTGCCTAGCGTGCCGAAGCTCCATCTCTTGGCGACGGCCGCGCCACTTGCGATCTCGAAGTTCGCAGTGCCGTTGTTCAGGAGGCGGAAGAGGTTCTTCTCCTGGACCGTACCGGCGTCCCGTTCCACGAAGACCTCGGGCGAGTCGCTATCAACGACGTGCAATTGGGCGGTGGCCTGGGCGCTCGCCACCGAATGCGCCGAAAGGACAGCAACGGCTGCCGCGAAGAGGGGACAGAGAAAATGTTTGTTCATGGCGTACTCTCCTTACGTTCGCATTCTCAGTGCTTCATTGGGCCTTTGGCCCGGCGATCTAGGGTCTCGATTACACCCGCCTGGGGTTTGGAGCAAGCTGCCCCGACGGGTCTGCCTCGGGCCGGCAAGCCCCTCAACGGACGGTCACCCGTCCGCTCGTAATTGTCAATTTCCGCATCGTCGCCTGCCCCGGCACCGCCGCGGAGCTGATTGTGACGGCGGGGCTGGAGCGCGCGCCGAAGGCCGCGTCCCAGCCGCCCTCGAAGGTGAGGCCCGCCCCCGGGGCGAGGTCGACGGTGACGTCCTCGTCGTGGAAGGCGACGGCGATCCGGACCTGGTCGCCGTCGGTCGCGGCCGTGACGGCTGCCTGGACCCCGGAGTAGCACGGAGAGCTTCCGTCGCAGCCGCTGGGGGCACCTTCGACGAATCTCACCACTGGCCCGTCGGGCGTAGGCGTGGGCGTAGGCGTAGGCGTGGGCGTAGGCGTGGATGCAGGTGTAGGTGTCGGCGTCGGGCACGGGCCGTCGCACGGCGTTGGGCTCGGCGGCGGCTGCGGGGTCGGCGCGGGCGTCGCGGTCGGCGGCGGCTGCGGGGTCGGCGCGGGCGTCGCGGTCGGCTGCGGCGTCGGCTGCGGCGTCGCGGTCGGCTCGGGGCTTGGCGTCGGCTGCGGCGTCGGCGTCGGCGTCGGTGTCGGCGTCGCCGTTGGAATGGCGTCTGGCAGCTGCACCAGGCCGTGCCCGGTCTTTTCGTCGGGGCCCTCGTCTCCGAGATCGTAGACGATGTCGGTCGCCTCGGCCTTGAGCAAGTTCTCCATCTCGTTCGGGGTGAGATGCGGCTGCCCAATCCGATCTTGGTAATGCTGGATCAGGGCTGCCAATCCGCCGACATGACAAGACGCTGCCGACGTGCCCTTGAAGGTGCCGTCGGCAACGAAACCGAAGTCGAAGGATGCGAAGTTGTCGACGTCTCCCGGCCCGGCGACGTCCGGAAGGATTCCGCCCACGAGGCCCTGGGCACTCGTCTGGGTGGGCTCGTCCCCGAAAAAGCCGTCTACCTCGGCGACTGAGGTGGCGTTTGGAACGACGGCCAGGTCCGAGAGGCTGCCCGGGGTCGCGTAGAAGAAAAATTCATCGATCCCGTTTCCGCAGGCGACCCGGAAGGTGGGCCACGCCCAGCCGGGCGCGTTCAGGTCCGCTGAGCCGGCGTACCTGACGGCGAGGTAGTAGTACACCTCATCGAACTCGCTGTCGAAGATGACCAGGGGGCCGCGCCGGAAGCCATCGCCCAGTGAGACCGTCGTAGCGGTCACGCCACTCGCGCCGGAGTCGCTTGGACACACGGGTTCGTCGACTGGCGGCTCCTGGAAAAGGCGTCCCTCGTCGAACTTGAAGAGCTGCATCTTGAAGTTCGCCGCATCGGGGTGGCCGGGCTCGATGGCGCTCCAACATTGCAGCGACTCGAAGTATTCCGCGTCGTAGTGATCGTCGTCCGGGAGGAGCGCGTTCAATGGACCTTCGCCGAATTCATCGCGAAAGAGGTGGTACTCGGCGTCGTTTTGAGCGTCGTTGCACAGGTAGTTCGGGTGGTCGTCCCTACATTCCTGGCACGGCCGGAATACGTCGCCCACGTGGCGGAGCGCTTCGTTGCCCGCGGCCACCACCACGACGCTTCCCTGGGCCGTCGCGTAGTCGATGTCGTCCCTGAACCGATTGAGCCCGCCCGTCCCGACCCCGTTTGGGTCCAGCATGGTCTCGATGTGTGTCAGCGGGACGATGATGACATCGAAGCTCTGGTTCGCCGCGTCGCGAATGGCGAATTCGATCCCGACCGTGCTGGTCACGCGGTAGAGCTTGATGTCGGCTCCCGGCGCCATCTCATAGACGACCTCGGCGCACGCCGCGCCGTGCTCGCGGCTGCCGGTGCCGTCGATACCCCTGTTCGGGAAGCCCACCCCACTGCACTCTGCATCCGTGCACGTCGCCGAGCCACCGGAGGTGTTCTGCTCGAACATGCTTTCGGTGGGGATGGTCGGCAATTCGTCGTTCGGGTCTTCCATGGTAACGCTCAGATGCTGGTACTCCCGGTCGATGATCGCGACCGTGATGCCCGCGCCGGTCGTGCCGGCGAGGTGGGCTCCCGGAGCCCCGATGAGCCCGACGCCCTCGCTGTCATCGAGCCCGGCCTGTTCGGGCACCGCGGGGAGACCGACCTTCTTCACGAAGGGCAGCTTCTGGAGGTCTCTACCGGTCCCTGCGGGGATCCAGGCTTCGATCCCGTCGAAGCCCAGGATCGCCGACGGACCCAGATCGACCCCCTGTTCGCCAAGTTGCGCGAGGGTGTCGCGCAGAACCTCGCGCGGATCGAAGGAGCGGAATAGAGGTAGGCCCGAGGCAATCGCTTCGTCGATCGCCCGAAGCCGGTCTTCGTTCGCGGCACGGTCATGGGCGGGGAACGCGGCGGGATCCAGAAAGATGTCGACGCGTTGGCGCTCGGGTTCGATGGCCTCCTCGCCGCGCGCAAGGCCGGCCTGCCAGAGGAGCAGAGCCGCTGCGACGAAGAAGAGGGCAACGAGCCTTCCCCGGACGTGGTCGGCCAGCGGCGCAGCAACGCCGCGCGCAGCGCGCGCCCTCTGCGGGTGTGTCTTCCTGCGAAACTTCACGAGTTCTCCTCGGGACTGGGTGGGCGACGCGAAGGCAGGAGAAGAGCAGGGTACCGGGCAGACGGGGGGCTGAGGCGTCAGACCACCAGACAAGCAACCTCGGTGCCGACTGTAACCAAAGGAATTCCCCCATAAGATTAGCCTTTTTCTTGCACGAATGCACGATCCGGCGTTGCTGAGACACTCGTTCGAGCAGGGCATGGCAAGGAAATGGCATTGCCCGTCACCGTGGTGTCATGCGCTGGAGACGCCTGTCGGGGCCGGTGGCTCTTCCTTTTACTCGATCCTCGCTGTGCCAGGTTGGGGTCTGCCGGAGCATGGCGGCGTCGGAGGGGGCGCGATTCCTCCGCCTCCGCCCGTATGCCCCCGGGGGCCCTGGCGCGACGGCAGGGTGGGGACCGCGAATCGAAAGCCAGACCGCGCGCATTCTGGCTTCAGCTTTGCGCCTTGGGTACTGTGGCGCGCTGTGGTCGATCTGGGCATGAGCCTGAGCGGCTTTGTGGTCGGAATTCTCGTCGGGCTCACGGGCGTGGGTGGTGGCGCGATCATGACGCCACTGCTCATCCTCCTCTTCGGGGTCCAGCCGACCCACGCGGTGGGGACCGACCTCGCCTACGCGACCGTCACCAAGATCTTCGGTTCGGTTTCCTACATTCGTCGCGAGCAGGTGAATTGGCCGTATGTGCGCTGGCTCGTCGTCGGCTCGGTGCCGACCTCGCTTTTTGGCGTCATGGTGCTCCTGCCGTGGCTCGTCGCCCAGGGGATCGACGTCGAGAACCTCGTCGCACGCGTGCTCGGTGTCATGCTCCTGATCGTCGGTGTCGTCAGCATTCTCGA
This sequence comes from bacterium, assembly GCA_029976905.1. Taxonomy (GTDB): domain Bacteria; phylum Desulfobacterota; class Binatia; order UBA12015; family UBA12015; genus VGTG01. The sequence continues at coordinate 3,847 of JAPOLW010000307.1, forward strand.
GCACTGGCTCTTCGCGGGACAGTTGCGCGACTCTCGCTTGATTCGGAACCGGCACGTCCAAAAGCGCTTCAAGGAACCGATTCTCGTCGTCGGTGGAGCCTTGATCGGCCTTGGAGTCGGACTGACGTCGGTCGGTTCCGGGTCGATGTTGATGGCGATCCTTTTGCTCGTTTCCGAACTGCCGATCCTCGTTCTGATCGGGACCGACATCGTCCACGCCACGATTCTGCTCGGTGCGGCGGGTCTCGCGCATTGGTCGCAGGGGCATACGGAGTGGCCGATCGTCTTCGCGCTTCTCCTGGGTTCCATTCCCGGGGTTTGGGTCGGGAGCAGACTATCGCAGTTCGTGCCGGCGACTCCGCTGCGCATCCTCCTGGCCTTGATCCTCGCCGGAACCGGCATCAAGCTCTCGCTGGGGTGATCTGCTAGAGCATCTCCGTGAGCGGGCCGAGCGCCATGGGCGTCTACCTTCCGTGCCGGCGGCCGCGGGAGGTGGCAGGGGAGGCGCGCAGGTTCGTTGCGGCTGGCGACGAGGATGTATTGACCCTGGCGGTCGAGGCGGCGCACCGTTGCCTCGAGCAGGTCGAGCCCTTGACGTTCGGGGGCGTATTTTTCGCGTCGACGACGTTGCCGCCAGCGGAGCGACAATTCGCCAGTGTCCTTGCCACCGTTTGTGATCTGCCGCGAGACATCGTCACGGCCGACTTCGTCGGCTCATCACGCGCGGGTCTGTCGGCAACCGTGGCAGCGGCGCGAGCGGTCGCGAGCGGGGTGCGTCGGATCCTGGTCGTCGCTGCCGATTGTCGTCGCTCTGGCGCGGAGTCCGCGGGCGACGGCGCCGTTGCCCTGGTGATCGATTCCCGGGCGCGTCTTGGTCGGCTTCTCGGTACGGCCGCGGTCTCGGGGGATCTCTCTTTCCAGGCCCCGGAGGGAGGAGCGCTCCCGGAGAGGGAACGCGAGATGGCCGAGGTCGCAGAGCGGGTCCTCAACGAATACGGAGTCGGCGCGGATCAACTCGCGGCGCTCGCTCTCGACGATCCGGGCGCGGTCGTCGGTGCGCGCGTGGCCGAGATGATCGCGGCCGATCCGGCGACGCGCATCTACTGCGAACGCGAGGGTGGAGCGCTGGGCGTGGCCGGTGTCTTGCGCCAGCTCGCGCATGCGTTCGAGGAGGTGTCTCCGGGAGATCGCGTCGTCGCGGTCGCGTCGGGAAACGGGGCCGAGGCGGTCCTGTTCGAGGCGGGAGACGGTGTCGGGGAGGGAGCCTGTCGGCCGCCGGTTCGCCGGGCCTCGTCGCGTCGGCCCGGCTCCATGCCGACCCCGGCCGGCGCGATCGACCCCATGTCTGCGACCGCGGCGTTCGGTTCGGGATCCGTCGACGCGGAACCCGCCGCGGCTTCCGCGCCGGCGACGCCTCCCTCGTGCGTTATAACGTCCAGTATGAGGCGAATCGCCGCGGCGTGGTCGCCGAGCCGCCGGCGGAGCAGCACCAGGTGGGACTCGAACCCGCGCGTGCACGGATCCGCGCCGAGCGCT
>JAPOLW010000308.1 GCA_029976905.1 bacterium
TGGATTGCGCTGGCTCGCACCGGAGAGCATCCGGTGGCGCGCGCGCGACAGATGGAGCTGGCTTCGCGCGCGCGTCATGCCAACGTAGCTCAGTCGCCGCTCCTCCTCGATGGAGCCATCGTCGAGGGCGCGCGCGTGCGGGAAGACGTGCTCTTCCATGCCGACCAGGTGAACGACGGGGAATTCGAGACCCTTGGAATTGTGGAGGGTCATCAAGCTCACCACACCGCCCTGCGCGTCGACGACGTCGAGACCGGAGACCAGGGCGGCCTGCTCGAGAAAAGCGTCGATGGCGGTGAGGCCCTCGGGAAGGGCGCCGGCTTCGTCGACCTCGCGCGCGGCACCTACGAGTTCTTCGAGGTTATCGGCGCGCGTGATCGACTCCTCGGAGCCTTCCGACTGCAGGCGGGCGAGCATCCCCGTCTCATGGATGACCGCGCTCACGACGTCGGAGAGACTGGAATCGCCGAGGCGCGACCGCAGGTCTGCAATCATGCGCCAGAAGTCGACGACCCGCGTCGCGCTGGCGCGTGCCACGCGCACCGACGACGGATCGTCGGCGAGTCCCTCGATGACCTTTGCAATCGACGATCCGCGCGCACGGGCCGCTTCCGTCAGGGCCCGAACGGTCGTGGCGCCGATGCCCCGGGTTGGCACGTTGATGATGCGGGTCAGGGAAACGTCGTCATCGGGGTTGGTGAGAACCCGGAGATAGGCGAGGACGTCTTTGACCTCTTTGCGGTCGTAGAAACGCACGCCGCCGACGAGGACGTAGCGGAGTCCACGTCGGACGAATTCCTCTTCGAGGATGCGTGACTGGGCGTTGGTGCGATAGAAGACGGCGATCTCGCTCGGCGACCGGCCGCGCAGGACTGCGGCGTGGATTTCACTCGCCACCCACCGGGCCTCGGCGCGATCGTCGGGGAAGACGGCGAGAGTGACCTTCTCCCCGTCGTCGTTTTCGGTCCAGAGCTTCTTGCCGTGGCGGCCGGCATTGCGCTCGATCACCGCACCGGCGGCGGCGAGGATGTTTCCGGTCGAGCGATAGTTCTGTTCGAGTCGGACGACATGGGCGTCCGGGTGGTCGCGCTCGAACTCGAGGATGGCTCGCACCGTGGCGCCCCGGAACCCGTAGATGGACTGATCGTCGTCGCCGACCACGCAGAGGTTCCCGGTGCGTCCGGCGATGAAGTCGATCAGGAGATATTGGGCGTGGTTGATGTCCTGGTATTCGTCCACGAGGACGTGGCGGAAGCGGCGCCGGAAGCGGGTCCGCAGATCCTGGTGTTCGCGCAGTACGCGCACCATCGCCGTGATCAGGCTTCCGAAATCGAGCGCCCCGGCTCGCTCGAGCAGGTCTTCGTACCGGAGGGCCGCCTGGACCATCGTCTCGTCGCGAACGCCCTCGTGGCCGGAGCCGCCGGTGCGGAGATCCACGGCGTGGTTCTTGCTGCGGTCGAGAAAGCTGCGCAGCGCGCGTGGCGCGACGATGTCCTCGGGGATCTCGAGTTCCTGGAGGGCGCGCCGACACAGCGCGAGGGAGTCGGCATCGTCGTAGATGGCAAAGGAGTTCGGGAGTCCGAGTCGGCCTGCGTAGCGGCGCAGCCAGCGCGCGCATGTCGCGTGGAAGGTTCCCACGGTGAGGCCGCCGAGGTCGCCTTCGAGCAGACTTTCGAGGCGTTCGCGCATCTCGCGGGCCGCCTTGTTGGTGAACGTGACGGCGAGGATTTCCTCCGGCCGGGCCTCCCCCGATTCGATGAGACGGGCGATGCGGTGCGTGAGGACGCGGGTTTTCCCGCTGCCCGCTCCCGCAAGGACGAGCAGCGGACCGTCGCCGTGCGTCACTGCTTCTCGCTGGGGCGCGTTCAGTTCGCCGAGATCGATCACCAGTGCGCAGAGACTACCGTACGCAAGCGAAAAGGGAACCCGAGGGGACGGTGGTCGGGGGATGGGGTGGGATCGCAGGCGCCGCGATTGTAGACGAGAGGAGCAAAGCCAGGGCTGGGTTGCGGTCTGGCCGGGAGGAAAAGCGATGAGGACGTTCGTGCACCGCCTCGGAAGTGCGGTTTGGATGCTGTTGCTCGGGCTCGGCGGCTGCACCGGGATCCCACGGGGCCTCGAGCCGGTTTCAGGCTTCGAGCAGGACCGCTATCTCGGCACCTGGTACGAGATCGCTCGTCTCGACCATTCCTTCGAGGCCGGGCTCGAGGACGTTTCGGCCACCTACTCGCCCCGCTCCGACGGCGGCATCGAGGTCCGCAACCGTGGCTATGACCCCGCGCGCGGAGAGTGGCGCGAAGCCGTAGGGCGCGCCTATGCGCAGGGAGATCCCACGGTGGGCTCGTTGGAGGTGAGCTTCTTCGGACCCTTCTACGGCGGCTATCACGTCATCGACCTCGATCGGGAGGACTACGGATACGCGGTGGTGGTCGGGCCGACCCGGGACTACCTCTGGTTTCTCTCCCGCACCCGAACCCTCGCCGAGGGGCGTCGCGACGCTCTGGTCGACCTGGCCCGCGCCGCGGGATTCGACGTCGACGGACTCATCTGGGTTCCCCAGAATCGAGACGATCCCGCCCTTGCTCCCACAGAGAGTCAGGACGGGGGGAATTCACCGAGCAGCCGCCGCTCGTAGGCCGCGAGGCTGTACTCTTCGGTCACGTAGCGGCGTCCGGCGGCGCCGAGCGTCCCGGCGAGTTCGGGGGAGCGCCGGAGGCGGTCCACGGCCAGGCAGAATTCGGCGCCATCACGGACCCACAGCCCCGCCTTGCCGCGACGGCAATGCTCGACGAGGGCATCGGTGGCCGCGTTGACCAGCAGCGGTGTGCGGGCGGCCATCGCTTCGAGCGCGACGATGCCGAGACTTTCGTACGGCGAGGGATGGACGAAGGCGAGCGCCCGTCGCATCAGAGCGCGCTTGGTCTTCTCGTCGACGAAGCCGCGCGCTTCGAGCCCCGGAAGGCGGGGAAGGGAGGAGGGCGATTCGCCGATCAGAACGAGGCGGGGTGGATCCGGATCCACCCGCCGGAGCGCCGCGTACCAATCGAGAAGTTCGAGACTGCCCTTCTGGGGGTCCACGCGCCCGGCATAGAGGAGGAAGGGATCGCGCGTGCGGTCGTCGGGCGGGAGATCCGGCGGCACGTCGATGCCGTAGCCCAGAAGGCGGGTTTCGATGGATTGGTCTGGATAGAGCCGGCGGACCAACTGCCGCTCGGAATCGGTCGAGCACAAGAGCGTCGCGCGGCCGAGGCGCCGTCCGAAGGCGGGCAGATAGGCGGGCGGTTCATCGTGCAGGGTCGGCACCACACGAGCACGCGCCGGGTCGACGACGGCAAGTCCGTCGTATGTGGTCGGGTAGAGATAGGTCACGAAGAGCACCCGGTCGAAATCGCCGGCGGCGAGTTCGGAGACGAGTTCGGGAGCGATCGGCCCCTGCCCGCGAATGAACTGCTCCTGCAGCGGTTCTGGCCAGGCCCGCACACGGGCGGCGAAGGCGTTGCGGATCGCGGGCGGCAGTCGGGCGAAGGCGGCCGCCTCGAAGCCGTCGTGCAGGAGTTCGGAGAGGACGGACCAGCCGGGAGCGCGGCCACGCGTGATCTCGAAGCGGCGCACGCGCACGCCCTCGACCTCACCGGGGCCGGCCGGGTAGGCCCGGGCCCACTGATGATAGTCGCCGGCGGTCGTCGTCCAGACCTCGACATCGTGATGGGGGGCGAGGAGACCCGCCATGAGTGCGGCGTGCCGCTCGGCTCCACCGAGTAGTTCCGGACCATAGCGCTGGACGACGAGGCGAATCCGCATGGCTCAGATTCCCGTCAGCGCGTCGCGCAAGGCGCGCTCGAGAACGGCGGGCGAGAAGCGGTCGCGAATCGTCGCAGATTGCTGCTCGACCAGCTTTTGTCGCAGCATCGGGTCGTGCGTGACGCGGTGGTAGGCCGTCGCGACGACATCGGTCTCGGGCGGCAGCACCAGTGTCCGGTCGCCCAGTGTCGAACGGACGCCGGGCTCCTCGACGGCGAGAATCGGGACGGCGCACTCGGCCGCCTCCACCAGGGGAACGCAGAAGCCTTCGTGTTCGGAGCAGCAGACGAAAGCCGTTGCCGTCAGGTAGGCGGCCTTGAGAGCCGCGTTCGAAAGGGTGCCGCAGAACTCGAGAGAGGAGCGCAGTCCGAGACGATCGATGTCGTGATCGAGTTGCGCGGTCCAGGAGTGCAGGCGGGGGTCGGTGGCTCCGACCAGCCGCAGCGGCATCGCCTCGCCGAAGAGTTCGCGGTGGGCGGCGGCGACCCGCAAGAGATGACGGTGGCCTTTGTTGGGGGAGATCCGTCCGACGAAGAGGGCGGCCGGACGATTCTGCCATCCACGAAGCGCTTCGAGGTCCGGCGCGACGTCGTCCAGTCCGCCTGCGGGGCGCAGCGGCGGAACGACGCGAATCCGGTCGGGTGCCGCGCCGGCCTCGCGGAGATCGTCGGCGTTGCGCGTGGAGGCGGCCAGGTGGCGAACCACCCGTGGGTCGCATGCGAGTTGCTGGCGCTGGGCGAGGCCCCGGATGGATGCATCCGCAAACTCCTCGTTCACTCCGGCAAAGAAGCCCGGCGGCGTCACGTTGTGGTCGCGCACCACGATGGGGCCGCGCGCCGAGGCAAGCAGCGCCATGCCGTCGTCCCAGCGGCCGCCGGAGTGGTAGAGGGCGACCGTGTCCTTGCGGGCGAGAAAAGCGCGCGCATCGGGGCAGGTCCCGATCTCCGGGTGCTCCGGGACTCCGCCGGCGAAAATCCTCGCCTTCCATCCCCACCGGCGCAGCAGCGCGGCCATCGCCGTGGCGTCGTTGCTCGTCGCGTCGTGTTCCGCGAAGGAAGCGAGCAGGATCGCGCACCTACGCGCGGGCAATGACGGCATAATCCTGAGGTCCGAAGACGGTCTGGTTCAGGATCGCGGCATTGCGCGCCTCGACGCCACCCGATGCGGGAATTTCCATCCGCGTCTCCAGCTCGACTTCGCCGGAGTAGCTCAGTTGGACTTCGGAGAAGCCAGCCTCCTCGGCGAGAAATTGGAGGGTCAATGGGTGCAGCGCCTGGCGGTGTGTGGGGTCGATGGTCCACGCGCGTGCAAACACGATGAGGCTGGCGAGGTTCACCGTCTCCGCGATGAGGAGCCCACCCGGACGGAGTTTCTGCCGGGCCAGTCGGAAGAATTGGAGGATGACCGGGAGGGAGAGGTGCTCCAGGACCTGGATCGCGGTGACGCCTCCAAGAGAGTCGTCGTCACAGTGCTCGAGCGCAGCGAGCAGATCCCCCTGAGTGACGTCGAGTCCCTCGGCGCGGCACCGCTCGACGGCGCCCCCGGATTGATCGACGCCACGCGCCCCGACCCCCTGTC
>JAPOLW010000309.1 GCA_029976905.1 bacterium
CCTCCCAAGCCTCACGCACACTGAGCTGGCGCACGATATCCTTGCCACCACGCTCGTCAAGATACAACTGCGTTGCCCCCCCAGGGGCAAGGTCTGTGGTAGTGGTGATAGTGGCTGCTGTGCCTTTGGAACTATACACTCCAAAACCACGGTTACTGCAGTGAAATGGGGATCCCGTCGGGCCAGAAAAAGGCCAGGCCAGCGTCGAGCATCGAGATGCGGACGTGTTGGCCCGGGGCGCCGCGCTCGCGGGCGAAGAGGGCGGCGGTGATCCCCTGGGCGAGGGCGTAGGAGGTCGCCTTGTCGACCACGGCGTTGCGTACGAGGTCGGGGATCGGGATCTCGGGATTTAGTTGCGCGGTCACGTAACCGGTCAGAGCCTGGAAGATTGGATCGTACCCGCGTCGCATGGCGTAGGGGCCGTCTTCGCCGTAGCCCGCGATCGAGGCGTATACGAGGTCGGGCTTGATGCGGCGCAGATCGGCTTCCCCGACGCCGAGGCGCTCCGCTGCTCCGGGACGCCAATTCTGCGCGAAAACGTCGGCAGTGCGCACCAGGTCGTAGAGGAGTTCGAGCCCCTCGCGCGTCTTGAGGTTGATTCCGATCGAGCGTTTCCCGTGGTTGCAGTTGAGGTAGAGGGCCGCCATGCCGGACCGATAATTGGCGAGTTGGCGGCTTTCGTCGCCGTATTTCGGCGGTTCCACCTTGATCACCTCGGCTCCCTGGTCGGCCAGGATCATGGTGGCCAGGGGCCCCGAGATCACCTCGGTGACATCGATCACGCGAATTCCATTCAAGGGTCCGGGCATGACGGGCTCCGGTTTAGCGCGACGAAAGCGACAAGTCACCGGCCGGTGTGGCGGAGCGCGAATGCCGATGGCCCGAAAGAACGCGCTGGCTTTGGGCGGTGCGCGCGAGAGAACCGGGTGGGCGGTCTTCGCGATCGCACGTGTCGCTTGACCGCGGGTCGGCCGGGACCATAGTGACAGGTGATGTCGAATGGTTTCGGGAACGGTGCACACCCGTCACGCGATGAGGACCCCTTCGAGGAGATCCGGGAGGTCGTCGAGTCCTTCCGGCGGCGCTTCGGAGGCGGCGGCGGTTCGGGGGAGCGCGGAGGCCTCTCCCCCTGGCCCTTTGTCGCGATCGGCCTTCTGATCTATCTCGCCAGTGGCATCTTCATCGTCGGGCCGGACGAGCGTGGAATCGTCCTGCGTTTCGGGAAGGCCGTCCGCGAGGTCGGATCCGGGCCGGGCTACCATCTGCCCTGGCCGGTCGAACAGGTTCTGAAGCCTTCCGTGACGCAGATTCGCAAAGAAGAGTTCGGCTTTCGCACGGTCGACGTCGGACCACCCGCGCGGTACCGGCCGGTCGAGCCCGAGGCGCTGATGCTCACCGGAGACGGGAACATCGTCAAACTGGAGTTCATCGTCCAGTATCGCGTCAAGCCTGAACCGGACGCGGCGACCGACTTCCTCTTCAACGTGCGCGATCCACGCTCGACCCTGCGCGTGGCCTCCGAGGCGGCCATGCGACAGGTCATCGGGAGCAACAAGATCGACGACGCGCTGACCGACGAGCGCGAGCGCGTGCAGAGCGAAACACAGGACACCATGCAGGCCATTCTCGACAGCTATCGAAGTGGAATCGAGATCGTGACGGTACAACTGCAGGACGTCCAGCCGCCCGACGAGGTGTCGGACGCCTTCAAGGACGTAATCAGCGCCGAGCAGGACAAGGAGCGCTTGATCAACGAGGCACGCGGGTATGCCAACGACGTCGTCCCCAAGGCCCGGGGTCAGGCGGCGCGCCTGATCAACGAAGCCGACGGCTACCGTCAGGCCAAGATCGAGCAGGCAACGGGTGAATCCGAGCGCTTCCTCGCGCTGCTCGAGGAATACCAGAAAGCGAAGAACATCACGCGCACGCGCCTCTACCTCGAGGCGATGGAAGAGGTCCTGCCCAACGTCGACAAGGTCCTCGTCGACGAGTCTGCCGGGGGAATCGTGCCCTACCTGCCGCTCGAGCGGCTTCCCGCGCGGAGCGAAGGAGGGCAGCGCTGATGGACCGTCGTTGGATCGCGGTGCTCGCCATCGTGGGTGGTCTCGTGGGCTTCTGGAACGTCGCGACGTTCACGGTCCCGCAATGGGAACAGGCCGTCGTCTTGCAGCTCGGAGAACCTGTACGGACGGTGCGCGAGCCCGGCCTGTACTTCAAACTTCCCTTCATCCAGAGCGTGATCTTCTTCGACAAGCGTCTTCTCGATTACGATGCGGCGCCCAAGGAATTGCTCACCCGGGACAAGCAGCAACTCGTCGTCGACAACTACACGCGATGGCGCATCGTCGACCCTCTCCAATTCTACCGCGAGGTGCGCGGGGAAGCAGGCGCACAGTCTCGTCTGGACGACATCGTCTACTCGAACCTGCGGGAGAATTTTGGTCGCCAGACGCTCAACGAGATCGTGAGTGCGAATCGCGCCGTCTTGATGGAAGAGATTACCAAGAAGAGCGACGAGAGCTCCCGCCAGTACGGCATCGAAGTCGTCGACGTCCGCATCAAACGGGCCGATCTTCCCGAGAAGAACGAACAGAACGTCTTCAGTCGGATGCGTACCGAACGCGAACGACTCGCCAAGAAATTCCGTGCCGAGGGAGACGAAGAGGCCCGCAAAATCCGCTCGCAGTCGGACAAGCGCGTCCAGATCATCACGGCCGAAGCCCAGAAAGAAGCCGACATCCTTCGGGGGCAGGGGGACGCGGAAGCGGTGAAGATCTTCGCCGAAGCCTACGGGCGCGACGAGGACTTCTTTGCCTTCGTGCGGACCCTCGATGCCTACCGAAGATCGCTTCCCGGGACGACCACCGTGGTCCTCTCCCCCAATAGCGAGTTCTTCCGGCTGCTCCGGCAGGGGAGTGACTCGGCCGTGGACAGCGAGAGCCCGGGGGCTCCGGCGCCGTCCCTCGCGCCGACGTCGGGGCCGCCGGGATCGTGAACCGGATTGCCCTGGGGGTGCTGGTCGCCGTGGGGCTTCTTCTCTACCTCCGCTCCCCGGTCGATCTTCTCCCCGACCGGATGGGCGCGGTGGGGCTGCTCGACGATCTCGCGGCCCTCGGCGTTGGCCTCTGGTGGTTCTGGAAACGTTTTCCGCGCATCCCCGCTGGCAATCGGACCTCGTCCGGGTCAGCCGCGAGTGGACCCAGCGAGGCCCGGCCGTCCTCCGATCCCTACACCGTCCTCGGTATTCAGCGTGGCGCGTCCCGCGAGGAAATCCGGCAGGCGTATCGCGAGAGGCTGCGCGAATATCACCCCGACCGGGTCGACGACCTCGGCGAGGAACTTCGCGAGGTCGCTCATCGCCGGACAATCGCCATCCGACGCGCCTACGACGAACTGACCAAGGGGTGATCGGAGGCCGGGGCCGGACGATGCTCGGGCGGGAGACCGGCGGGCGACAGCGGTTCAGCGGATCGAGGAGGGGGATTCGGACTCGACCGCCGGGGCGACGCTGGGATGTCCGGTGCCCTCTTCGAGGAGATCGCACCGGCGAGCGGTCGCCGTATTTGCCCACGTGCGCGTGAACGTCGCTTCGCACGAACTGTAGTCGGGTACTTCCCCTGCGGCGCGCGCCGCGGAGGAGACCTGCATCCGACAACGGCCGTATTGGCCGATGTGCTCGACCCGGCTGGCGTGGCAGCGTTCCGCGGAATCGAGGTCGGCCACGGCGGGTGTGGCCATCAGCAGGAGGCCGATGGCCACCTTTCCGGGCCATCGGGATTTGAGGTATCGCTCCACGCGTGCAGTTCGGCGCAGTCGCTGTGCGATCGCGCAACACCGCCGTTCTAGAGTGCGTTCCGGGAGCGGTCAAGATGGAGAATGAGGCGACCGATCGGGTGCCCCTTTGGCTTGCCGGGTGGGCTCGCTACTGTCGTAGGCTGGAGTGCTGGGCGACGATCCCGAGGTGAGGGTGGCGAATCCGGGTCGTCGACGTTCTGCATGATTTTCCCAATCGGAGACTTTCCCAACCCGCGCGGCGTCGTGCCATGGGCGACGTCCCTTCTGATCGCGGTGAACGTGCTCGTCTTCCTCTTCGTCACCGTACCCCTGTCCAGTCGGCCGGCTGTCGTCGGACCCGAACTCACCGCCTACCGCGAGCTGATGACCCAGGTGTTGGGCGGGGGGACCGCCGTTCACGCGATGCTCCAGCGCGTCTCGGCCTACGACCTTTTCGTCTTCTCGTACGGATTCCGGCCGGCAGCGCCCTCGCTCACCGATCTCCTCGCGTCCATGTTCCTGCACGGGGGACTTCTGCACCTCGCCGGAAACATGCTGTTCCTGTGGATCTATGGCGACAACGTCGAGCATCGCCTGGGCGCCACGCGTTTCCTGGTCGCCTACCTGGCCACCGGGATGGTCGCGACGCTCTTTCACGCGGTAGTAAACCCGGATTCGTCGGTTCCGATGGTCGGGGCCTCGGGCGCGATCTCGGGCATCCTGGGCTTCTACTTCGTTTTCTTCCCGCGCAACCAGGTCCGGCTTCTGTGGTTGCTGCCCCCCTTCTTCTTCCATGTCTTCACCTTGTCGGCACGCCTCGTGCTGGGCATGTACCTCGTGCTCGACAATGTCGTCCCCTCTCTCTTCAGCTCTTCGGAGGTGGGTGTCGCCCATGGGGCCCATATCGGGGGGTTTCTCGCTGGGCTCGCGGTTGCCTCCTTCATGGAACGACGGGCGGTCTCGGAAACACCGCGCGAGTTCGCACACGCTCCCCTGCAGGAGCGACCCATCGCAGAGACCATCGGGGAGGCGATCGATCAAGGGCGTCTCGCCGAGGCCGCCCGGGGTTATTTCGATCTCCCGGCACGCAGCACCCAACGACTCCTTCGCCCGGAGCATTCCCTCGCGCTCGCCACCTGGCTGGAGACCGCCCGCCATGCCAGGGCGGCGCTCGTCGTGCTGCGCCGCCATCTGCGCGATTTTCCCGATGGCCCCGGCTTCGCCGAGGCCTCGCTTGCCGCGGGGCGGATCCTCCTGGACGAATTGGGCGAACCCACGGCGGCCTACCAGCTCTTCCTTCAGGCCCTCGACGTCGAGCCATCGCCGGCGATCGCGACGGAGGCGCGCCGGGGGGTCGCAAGAATCGAGGCGATGCAAAAGCGACCCCTCCGGGCATAGTCCGTGCACTGTGCCGGTTCTTTCCCCTCCGCGGTGCGGTCTTTCCTGCGCGCCCCCATCGTCTATCATCCGGACGTGGATCTCGATCGCGCCATCGTGCTCGTCGATCACGGCAGTCGTCGCCCCGCCGCGAACGTGCACCCCGAGAAGTTGGCGGCGCTGCTTGCGGGGCAGCGTCCGGAGTGGATGCTGCGGATCGCC
>JAPOLW010000030.1 GCA_029976905.1 bacterium
CAGGCAGCGGATCACCCCTGCCCCTGTGTGTGGGCAAGCTAGCGCGACAACATGGACTGCACGTTTCAGGAAAACTCAATCATGAGACCGATCAACACTACTGCACCGCGTGAGGCGGAATCTGCGGCCTGCGATCTGCAGCAGCGAGCCAGGGCTCTCAAGAAAGGGGAGAGTCCCGACTTTACGAAGTGTATCCGGAAGACCCGCAAGCGCTACGAGCGTGCCGGCAAAGACCCTGGTGATGACTGCACCCAATTCGAGAGCGAATTCGACGGCCTGCGGCCGACGACGGTGTCACTCGCGGAGGCCTGGGGGGATGAGTTGTCCACGGGAATGGCGAACGAGATCGCCGCAGCGCCTGGGTGTCAGGCGCTGCGCTGGAAACACGCGGGCGCCCTCGCGCGCTGTCTGGCCAGGTCACCAGACGCATCCATCACGTGCGAAGCGCGTTTTCTCCCGAAGTATGACGCCGTTGCCAGCCGCAGAGGCTGCGTCGTGCCCGCGCAGGATGGATCGGCGGCCATCAACCTGACTCACGTGATGATCGGCGAGATCGAGCAGGCGATTGCGCGTGGGGCAACGCCGAGCACCGGAAATCCATGCGTATCCACTGCGGACTGCGGCGACGGCCAGGCGTGCATCTCCGGAACTTGCCTTCCGGAAGCCTGCGCCGAAAACAACGGTGGCTGCGAGGCCTTCTCGAAGTGCCTGCAAGGCCCGGTCGATGCCGTTTGCGGGGGGTGCCCGCATGGGTATCAACTCGACCCCGTAGACGAAACTGGCTGCCGCCCCGAGGTCCGGGTGACGGCGGACCCGGTCTACCTGGGCGCCACCGAGCCTCCGTCCTGCGGTGTACGGATCGCCTGGAGGTCCGCGATGGAGGTCGGGGTCCCGGCCGTGTCGTACTACGAGATCCATCGCAACGGTGAATTCCTCGCTGAAAGGACGATCCCGATCTACGAAGACTGGAGTGCCGGCCCCGGGCAACACGACTATGCGATCGTCAGCGTCCACGCCGACGGCACCCGCACCAGGCAGTCCGCACCCGCGCAGATTTTCACCATCGGCTGCGACGACCTGACCGACCCCGCGGGCTACCGGATCCGCGACATCGATCTGTGGAGCTCGCCTAGCAGTTGCACCCAGGCGACCGTCCAAATCTGGAGTCCGGACGTGGCAACGTATCCCGTCTGGGGCGTGCGCTACTTCGTGAACGGCCGGAAGACCAGCGAGGACATCACCGATTACGGCGGCACCTTCCCGGACGCCGACAACTGGCATGGCTTGGATGCTCTGGTGCCCGATCGGGTCAACGTCTTCTCCTTCGCTCCTTTCTATGACGAGGACGGGACGAAGGTTGGCCCGCTGGCCGAGGCTTCGGTGCAGACCAGGTCCTGCTTGGAACTCGGAAACCTGGGCTTGAAGGACGTTGCCGTCGTCCTGGCGCGCCCCAAGGACCATCCCGCCCCAAACCCCTTCGACGTCGCCTACGCCGAAGGGGTCTTCAATGACTTCGAGTACTCCGCCCGAGCGTACTTCGACGAGGTGAGCCGAGGTGGGCTCCAGATCCAGGCGACCGTCTTCGATTGGGTCGAGCTTCCCGGCACGATCGATCAGTACTGTCCCCAGGTCGATGATGTCGACGGCGTCCCAACGGGTTTTATTCCCTACTGTGATCGTTCGGCCATGCAGCGGGACGCGGCTGCCGAGCTGGCCGCCCGTTCGGGCGTGGAGGTCGGCACATTCGATTACACGGCCTACGTCTTTGCCGGCGTGAGCCAGGGCGGCTACGGAGGCTGGGGCGAGATGGTACTCAGCAGCAATTTCCTCGAGACCAGAGTCATTGTCCACGAATTCGGACATATTTTCGGCCTCGCCCATTCGGGGTACTGGATGTGCGGCGAAGCCCCGGAGAACGTCGCCCCGGACATCTACGAACCAAGAGCGGATGGATGCAGATTGGCCACCTACGGGTCTGGCTACTGTGCGATGGCCGCGGGCCTGTACCACTACAACATGCTCCATCAGATCCGTGCTGGCTTCCTCGACGAATCGTACGTTCAGCGGATAGAGGAGCCGGGCACCTACACGCTGCAGGCGCTCGGAACCGCAGCCCCCACCGGTCCCCTCGCGCTTCGCATCCCTCTCTACCGCGACGTGTCCTACCTGCTCGAGTACCGCAGGGCGCAGGGTTTCGACGGAATCTCGACCCCGCCCGACTACGCCAGTGGTATCCCCAGGGCACCGTTCGTCGAGGGCGTCGCCGTCTGGTTCATCCCCGAAGACTTCAGTGGGTTGGATAGCTACAGCGTCGAGACCGGCCCCTTCGGAGCCCCGCTGATCGTGCGCCCGGAAGAAGAGTTCCACGACCAGTACCGCGGCGTGCGGGTCCGGTGGGTCGAGCAGGTCGATGCCGAGCACGCGCGCGTTTCGATCGAGTTCGAAGGCTCGGGTGAGTGAGAGGGAAGCCCGCGTGTGCGAAGGCCCGGGACAGGGGGTGTGTCCTCGGGGAGGTTCGCGAGGCCGATGCCGGAGCGATGGGCGGCATGGATGCGAAGGGGTTTTGAAGACCGCCGCGACGGCGTAGGTGGGGGTCGGATTCCCCGCGCAGGCCGGAGACGGCTCAGTTGTTGGCCCGGAACGAGAGCGGTCGGGCCTCCTTGACGTCGTCCAGCGTGGCTTCGAAGCAACTGCCGTCGCTCACGTGCACCTGGAGGGTGGCGCTCGTCGAGCCGGTCAGGGCCGCTGCGACCCCGGTCGGCATGGCGGTCTGCCCCCGGCTCTCGTTGTTTGCAGCCTTCAGCAGAATCTGGGATTTGCCCGGCCCGCCCGCCACCAATTTGAGCTGGCCGACTCCTGCGGACGAGGCGAGCTTGTCCTTATAGAGGAATCCCTTGCCGCCAAGGCTCTTCCAGCATTTCTTTGCTCCACAGGAGTCGCCCGGTCGGGCGACGGTGAAGAGGACTGCGAGCCGGTCGGCGTCATCGTGGACGCAGACCGAAACGGCTGTCGTCCCGGCCACGGCATCGCCGTATTCGGACGCGGGGAGAGCCGGCCCTCTTTTGAGCATCGCCTTGATCTTCTCCTTCCCGGTCCTGGTTTCCGAGACGACCAGGGATGCTTTGCCCCAACCCGCTCTGCAAGCGGGTGCCGGTGGCTCGGCCGAACACGTCGCCGAGCAACAGTCGCCGTCGGCGGTGTTGCCGTCGTCGCATTCCTCGTCGGCTTCGACGGTGCCGTTGCCGCATCCGGCCTGGGAGAGCGGATGCATGTCGAACGTCTGTGCGTCGAAGTAGGCAATCCGATTCGGAATGGTCTGCTCGAAGGTGTCCGCGAGCGACGCGGAGATACGCTCACGGCGGTAGCGCAGGGCGAGCCACGGAAGGAAACTCTCGGCGATGTCCTCGCGGGTGGGAAAACTCTCCGCATAGCTCGAGATGAAGTCGGGATCGGCATTCTGCGCGGCCAGCCAGCCTGGCGCTGCGGCATGCGTCGCATCGAGTGACGTATGGGCGGCCTCGTGTACGAAGGTCTCCTCGAGGATGCCGTCTTGCACGTAGAGGTCGGCCTGGCCGGTATGGATCAGCAGGTTGTTGTTCCCACCGCCGAAGGGCTCGACGCCCTTGTGGATCCACATGGTCTGCACGTTGGCCCGGAGCGACGTGGGCAATCGGCCGACGGCCTCGCCGTACTTCAGTGCCTCCGCTTCGGCTGCGTCCGTACTTCCGAATTCGGGGTTCACCTGGATCTCGGCGTCGAGGCCGTCCTCGTAGATCGCATCGAAGAGGTAGGCGTCCTTCCAGACCCAGCCGTTCACCCGGCGGTCGAACATCAGCCGCAGGCCCCGGCCGGCGTAGGTCGCCCCCAGGAAGGTCGTGGGGTCCGATGGCGTGATGATTTCCGGATCGAGAAAGATGGTTCCCCAGAAGGGAGGCATGGCTTCGGCCCGGAAGGAGAGGCCTGGCCCAAGGGCCAGCAGGAGGAGGGAGGAGCCGACGACGAGCGAACGCATGGTTACGGGGCACCCTTCCAGGGGCCCGATGGGCGCCCGGTGACGGAACGGAACCAGGTTGTGGTTACGGCCTTTCCGGTCGATCGGTCAAGGGTTTTTGCAGACGGGGACCTCGCCCCCGACAGGGTTGCGCAGGTGACGCCGGGGAGGCTCGTCGAGCCTCCGTTGCTTTCAGATTGCGGCGGGAGTACCAACACCAGTATTCCCACCCGCTCCTGTCCCGTGCCAATTCGGCCGAACCAGAAGGGAAACGAAATCCGATGGCGGTGGAAAAATGCGACTTGATCGACCTCGCAGCCCCCTACTGGGCCGGCGAGGCGGAGGTCGTGAGTCGGTACTTTTCGGGTCCTCGCACTCCCGAGACCGACCTCCATTGGCTGCGCGCGCAGGCATTCAAGGAGACCCGGCACCTCCGGGTCCTTCCGCCTGAAATGCAGGAGGTGTACTGGGTCAGCGGGCGGGTCCCCGATCATCCCGAAGGCCATGGGGAGACACGGAAGCTGGCCGAGGAGATGAAGCACTTCGAGCTCATCGCAGCGCTGATCACCTCGCTGAGTGGTCATCGGGTCACGCCGGCCGAACTTCTCTCGCTCGACGAGGAGCGCAAGCTCCAGGAGTTGCGGGCTCCCTATCGCGCGGGGACGGAGTTCGAGCGCATCCTGATCGATTTCACCGAAGGGGGCGGCGGATCGATGTACGAAATGCTGACGCGCGTGCAGGGCGGCGAGTTCGAGCAGCGTATCGCGGATGCCTTCCGAGTCATTCTGGCCGACGAGATCATCCACGGCCCCGGTCAGATCCACGCCCTCGCACGCTTCCCGCTCGACGAGGAGAGCTGGGAGCGCGCTCGCGAAATGGTGGTTGCCATCGGCAGGCAGAGGCTCCGCATGCGCAACGAGATGTTCTCCTTCCCGCTCGAGGACGAGCGGATCGCCGCGATCGAGGCAGGCGAGATCGAGCCCTGGCCATCACCGATTCCGCTCTCTCGAGTCCAATGACGACCGGCCGTGCCCCGGAACTCCTCGTTCTCGCGCCGATGCCCTACGAAATGAATGGGCAAGCGGTCCTCCATCGCGGGGTAGCGATCTTCTATGCCGAACTCCTTCCGATGCTTGCCTCCCTTGGATGTCGCGTGCGTGTTCTCTCCGAGGCCCGGCCGCAGGATCGGTCCGGGGGGGGCCTGACGGCGCCGGGCGAACTGCCCGGAGTCGGCGTGGCGTGGGGCGCGTACGACTACCAACCGGGGGCGAACCCACCGGTGGGCGCCGAGCGGCGTCGCTTCGAGAGGGAGGTTGGGCGGGTCCTCGACCGCGCCGTGCGCGAGCAGCGCCCCGACGTGGTTCTCTTTGGTCGTGAGCCGCTGGCTGTGGCGGGTGCGGCCGCCTGCCGGAAGCATGCCCTTCCCAGTGCTCTCATCTGTCACGGCGTCGCGCTTGGGGAGTTCGCAGACGGGCGCTACGGGCCCGCGCAGTCATCGGATCTACTGGACTGTCTCACGCGGATGGACCTGATCTTCGCGATCGCCGACCACATCGCCGAGCAGCTGCGAAGCATGACCGGGGTGCCGGTCGAGACGATCCGGAACGTCGTCGATTCGGGGCAGTTCCAGCCGCGGGACCGCGATGGCGCGCTTGCGGCCCGCCTCGGCATTGGCGAGGGGCAACCGGTCGTTGGTCATGCCTCCAATCTGAGGCCCGTAAAGCGGCCGCAGGACCTGGTCGACGCGGCGGCGAAGACCCTGCGCGACCGGAGCGACGTCGTCTTTCTGATCATCGGGGACGGACCTCACCGGGCGGCCGTGGAGGCCGATGCGGTCCGTCGGGGCCTGGGCAGGAATTTCCGCTTCGTCGGCGAAATCCCCCATGCGGCCATGCCCGACCACTTCAATCTCTGTGACGTCGTACTCCTGACGTCCGAGCGTGAGGGGATGCCGCTCTCAGCTCTCGAGACGCAGGCGTGCGCGCGGGTTCTGCTCGCCAGTGATCTTCCGGCGACCCGCGAGATCGTGCGTGATGGGGAGACGGGCGCCCTCTTTCCCGTGAGAGACATCGACGCGATCTCCCATCGCCTTGGAGAGCTTCTCGCCGATCAGCCACTCCGCCAACGGATCGGCCGGTGCGCCCGGGAGGTGCGCGAACGGGACACGCCTGCGGACTGGGCCTCGGCGTACGCGTCGGCACTCCTCGGTCTGATCGGGCAGAAGACGGCCTCTGCCGTCGCGCTCGGAGAAAGCCCCACGTGACTCTTCTGGCGGGCATCGCGCCCGATCCGACAGCCGCGCAACTCGACCGGATTGCCGACGCCCTCGGAGACGTGCCCAACGTCGCCTACGAGGCGGCGCACGTCTATCCGATGTCGGCGCCCGACTTTCGAATTCTCCCCGGCTCGCGTCGTCCGACGCCGGCGCCGGGTCCGATCAAGCTCTATGTCCACGTGCCCTTCTGCAACTACGCGTGTCGCTTCTGTTTCTACGCAAAGCGCATCGGCCGCAGCCGCGAGGA
Source organism: bacterium (assembly GCA_029976905.1). GTDB lineage: Bacteria > Desulfobacterota > Binatia > UBA12015 > UBA12015 > VGTG01. Next base: position 6,514 of record JAPOLW010000030.1, read on the forward strand.
GATGATCCGATACCTCCGGGCTCTGAGAAGCGAACTTGCTCTGCTGCCGGTCGGGACTCCTCTGCAGCAGCTCTACGTGGGTGGTGGTACGCCGACGGCGATGCCGGCCGACCTTCTGGACGAACTCCTCGGAGCGATCTTCGGGCATCTTTCGGCCACCGGCGATATTTCGCGCAGCGTCGAATCCTCCCCGGAGTCCCTTTCGGGCGAACACATCGAGGTCCTCCGGGCACGCGGTGTCGAACGCGTCAGCATGGGAGTGCAGACGATGGATGCCGCCGTGTTGGACGCCATCAACCGGGGACACGATCGTGCGCAAGCGCTGGCTTCGACGGCGGCCCTCATCGAAGCCGGCTTCGCGACCAACGTCGATCTCATCTACGGTCTGCCCGGCCAGACCGAGGAGAGTTTCTGTCGCGATCTCGCCGAACTCGCGGCGCAGGGGCCGGATTCGTTCACCCTCTACGACCTCCGGCTCAACGAACGAACTCCACTTCTCGGAGCCATGCCGGTACTCGATCGCCTTTCGTTGGGTCGTCTGATGCGCTGGCGTTCGGTCGTCCTCGCGGCCACCCATGCCCTGGGGTACCACCAGACCCGTTGGCATACGTTCGTGCGGGCGCAGTCCATCGAGACCTCCTATGGTCGAGCGCCGTGTGTGGACGGCTTTGGGGAGGGCCACCAGGTCGGCATCGGGATGAGTGCGGTCTCCCACGTGGGCGCGACGGTGTATCGCAACGACGAGAGCCTGCGAGGATACCTGGAGCGGATGGAAGGGGATAAGAATCCGGTCGAAGGCACCTTCGAACTCGACCGGGAGGACTACAGGACGCTCTTCGTCGCCCGCACGATCGGGGATGGCCGCTCGTTGAGCCGCGCGGAGTATGAGGCGACCTTCTCCCGGTCGATCGACGAGGACTTCGGTGGCCTCGTCGAGGGCTTGCATACGGCCGGACTCTTGGTGGGCTCTGGAGACGAACTCCTTCTCAGCGAGACAGGACGCCGGCTGTATGACCTCGTCACGCTGTGCTTCTACCCGGAGCGGGCGCGTCGTTGGCTGCTCGAGCGTCCGTCTGCCGCCGGGCCCGTCGTCTGAGGGGAGACATGAGCCGCATGGATCGTCCAGCAGAAATCATCGATGCCGATGGGCATGTCTACGAGAATGACCGCGAGCTTTTCGAGTACGTGGATGGCCCCTACCGCGGTCGGGAAACCCTCCTGGGCTTCCCCTTCTGGCCAACGATCGACGGCTTCCAACGGGGAGCGATCCACGCACGGCTCGGGATCCACCACTCCTTCGACGTGACCGCCCGAGATTGGGTCGACTTCCTCGACCAGGCTCGGATCGCCCGAACCGTGCTCTATCCGACGGCGGGTCTCGCCACCGGGCTGATTCGGGATCCCGATTGGGCGATCGCCCTGACGCGGGCGTACAACGACTGGCTCGCCGAGCGTTTCCTTCGCCACGACGACCGTTTGACCGGTGTGGCCCTGCTTCCGCTGCAGGATCCCGCCGAGGCGGCAAACGAGCTGCGCCGCAGCGTTCGTGAGCTGGGCATGGTCGGCGGTGTCCTCTGTGCCGTCGGCCTCGGCCAGCCCCTGGGAGACCCGGTCTTCGATCCGGTCTACCGAGCGGCCGAAGAACTCGATTGCGCGCTGGGCGTCCACGGAGGGCCGGCGCAAGGCCTTGGTCTGGAGCGACTGCAGCGCTTCGCCCAGGTCCACACCTTGAGCCACCCGTATGCCCAGATGACCCAGGTCACCAGCGTCGTGATGAATGGTGTGCTCGACCGGTTTCCCCGGCTGCGCATTGCCTTTCTGGAGGCCGGGGCGGGCTGGGTCCCCTTCCTCATGGACCGGATGGATCGATCCTACGAGGGGCGCCGGTTCGAGGAATACGTCGGGCCGGTTCGTCGGAAGCCGAGCGAGTACTTCCGCAGCGGCCGGATCTTCGTCGGCGCGGATCCAGGCGAGACGACCCTGGGGGATGTCGTGCGTCGAACCGGGAGCGGCGTCCTTCTCTATTGCTCCGACTTTCCCCACGAGGCCAATGTCGCGACGTGTCGCGACGAGATTGGGACGCTCGCTGCCAATCCCGATCTCGACGATCAGGCGCAGGACGGCGTCTTTGCCGCCAACGCGCGTCGTCTCTACGCCTTTGCGCAGTCGGTCTGATCGGGAGCGCGGTCGTATGCTGCCCAACGTCGTGGTGATCGGCGCCATGAAGTCGGGGACGACCAGCCTGCGTCACTACCTCGACGCGCATCCCCGGGTCTCCCTGGCGCCAGGCGGTCTCAACTTCTTCATCGAGGAGAGAAATTGGAGCAAGGGGCGTGCCTGGTACGAGTCGCACTTCGATGCGGACGCCGACATTCTCTGCGATGCATCGCCCCGCTATGCGAACTTCCCGATCCACCGTGGTGTCGCGGAACGCATGGCCAATCTGATTCCCGACGCTCGCCTCATCTACCTCGTTCGGGATCCGATCGAACGTCTCGTCTCCCATTACCGCCACCGGGTGGCCAAGGGGGAAGAACACCGCCCCTTCGCGGAAGCCTTCCCCGACCTCGAGACCAGCCCCTACGTCGTGCGAGGACTCTATGCGACCCAGATCGAAGAGTTTGCGCGTTACTATCCGCTCTCCCGGATCCACGTGCTGCTGCACGAGGATCTGAGGGATCGCCGGCGACAGACCATGCGTGCCGTCTTCGAGTTCCTCGGCGTCGACGGATCGATCGAGAGCCCGGTGTTCGCCGACACCTGGCACCGCACCGCCGACAAGCGGCGCCCGGCAGATCAGGGGGGAGGGCCGGTCGACCACCCGGAGGTCCCCGAAGTCCTCCGTCGCACTCTCACGAATGTCTTCCGACCCGAGATCGAAAGACTGAGCGCGATCCTGGGCCGATCCCTGGACTGGTGCCGTTGACGTGAAGCCCGATCTTTCAAGGGAAGTCACGGGCTTCCTTACGACGGTTGGCGCTCCGACCTTCGCCCGGTGTCGTCGTCATCTCGAAGAGCAAGACTGTCATTTCCGGCTCGAGATCATCGACCACGTGGCGCCGATGAGCGCAGCCTTCCAACGGATGCTCGATGATTGTCGCACGCCGTTCTTCGTGCAGATCGACGAAGACATGCTGCTCTATCCCGAGGCGATTCGCACCCTGCACGCCACTCTCGCCGCGGCCCCAGAAGACCTGGTGATGTACGCCGCCGACCTCTTCGACTCCCACCTCGAGCGCTGCATCGTCGGGGTGAAGATCTTCCGTCACGAGATCGCGCGCCGGTATCCCCTCGCATCGGTCGATGCCTTCGAAAAGGAGCAACTCGCTCGCATGGAGGCCGATGGATTTCGCTGGCGCAAGGCGACCGCTGGCCGAACGCCGGTGGCCGGGCAGACCCTCGGCGTGCACGACATCGGCACGGAGCCGGAGCGGATCTATGAGCGTTACCGCCATCTGGCGCTTCGCGCGGCGGAGCGGCGAGGGGGCATGCGTTGGTTTCGGGAGATTCCGAGCGAACTCCTTCAGCGCTTCTTCGATCACCCCAGCGAAGCCAACTACTACGCCGTGCAGGGCCTGATCGCAGGGACCCTGGCCGCCGACGGCCGGGTGCAGCCGGCACGTGATCATCGCGACTCCGACCGCACGCCGGAGATGGAGCGCCTGCATGCTTTCTTCCTGGATCTGTCGCGAAAGGCGACGTCCGGAGGAAGTTGGGAGGACGGGACGGGAGCGTCGTCCGATTGACAAACCAGCGTGCCGCGGTCAGTTTCAGCGAAGGCGGCGAACGCCGGTTTTCGCCGTGGCCTTTGCCCGCCTCCGGATTTCGAATGACAGCGCCCCGGGGCTCGTTCGGGGCCGGGCATGACCAAGACGTCCATGGATGCGCACAGGCCTGACTCCCCATCGAATTCCGCGGCGGGGCCGCGTTTCTCCATCGTCCTGCCCTGCCACAATGGATCAACCTATCTCCGTGATTCCCTGGCCCGACTGAAGGAGTACCTCGAGGCGGCGCGCGGAGTCCTGGGCGACCATGAGTTGATCTTCGTCGACGACGGCTCGACCGATGGGAGTGCCGAACTCGTGAGCCGTGAATTCCCGGAGATCCGCGTTCTCCGGCATCCGGGCAATCTCGGCAAGGGGGCCGCGGTGCGCACCGGAATGCGCGCCGCACAGGGACGCTTCAGCTTCTTCCTCGACGCCGACGTTCCCTACGGACTCGAGGTGCTCGCGCGCATGCTGGACTATCTGGATCGCAAGGAGTTCCACGCCTGCGTCGGAACCCGCGCACGCGGCTCCAGCACGACCCTCGCAAAGCGGTCCCGGGCGCGGAAGGTCGCCAGCGTCGTCTTCACCGCTTTCGTGAGCCGCCTCGTCGTCACGGGCATTCGGGATACCCAATGTGGCTTCAAGGGATTTCGCAGCGAGATTTCGAAATTCCTCTTCGCCGAGAGTCGCATCGATGATTTCGCCTTCGATGTGGAGATCCTCTACCTCGCCTTCAAGAACGATCTCGACATCAAGCGGATTCCTGTGCGCCTCGAACGGGACGATGATTCGTCGGTCTCGCTTCTCCGTCACGCGCCTCGGATGTTGCTGTCGATCCTGCGGATTCCGTTGCGCTACTACGCCGGAGTCTATGAGCCGCTCGAACATCGATGGGACGAGCCAGCATGAGTGCCGGGTGTCTCGCCTGCGGCGGGTCGTCCCTGCGACTGGTTCATCATCTCACCGGAAAAGGGGACGCTCGCATCGTCGCCTGTGAGGCCTGCACCCTCGTGCAGTTGGAGACGCGCCCCACGCCCGCGGAACTCGAGGCCCTGTACGCCGGGGGCTATTTCGAGGGCGTCGGCAAGGACGCCGGCTACGAGGCCTACAGCAACCAGGAGGCTGAATATTTCGCGACCTTCGACGACGACCTCCGGCGCATCGGAGAGTTCCTGCCCGGGGGCACCGTCCTCGATGTGGGCTGTGGCTACGGCTATTTCGTGCGCCGCGCGCTGGCGGCTGGCTACGACGCCTATGGCATCGACCTCTCCGCCGAGGGGATCCAGGAGGCAGAAAAGCATGCACCGGGGCGGTTCTTTCGCGGGACCCTCGGGGAGGTCGACTCGCTCGCAGGTCGACGCTTCGACGTGCTCTTCGCATCCCATCTGATCGAGCACATCACCGAACCGGCGCACTTTCTCGCGACGTGTGTCGACCATCTGACCGAGGAAGGTCTTCTCGTGCTGGTCACGCCCAATGTCGAGAGTTGGCTGGCGCGCATCTCCGGGCCGCGTTGGGTCTCCTTCAAGATTCCCGAACACGTTGCCTACTATTCGCCGCGGACCATGCGTCGCCTGCTGGACGACGCGGGGCTCGAGGTCGTCGTGACCGACCCCGCCTACCAGTTCTATCGCTTGCCCTTCTTGATGAGTCGGATTCGCGAGCTCATCCGACCCGTCGACCGCCTCCTGCCCGGTTTCGAGAACTGGCCGTGGTTGCGGCAGAGGACGCTGCGGGTCACCAGTGGCTCGATGCGTGTCCTCGCGCGCCCTCGGAGCACAGCGGAAGCCTCCGGTTAGGCGGTGGCCGCGGCGAACACGCGGGAGACCGTCCGAGCGGGGACCCTTCGGATCGAGGTGCGCGTGGCACGTCGGTCAGGAGCCATCGTCATGAACCCCGGTCGAGGGCCGTCGGCCGAGACGAGCCAGGACCTCGCGGGTAAAGGCCGGGGCGTCCTTCGCTGCGAGGTGGGAGCCGTCCACGGTGTCGAAGGAGGGAAAGCCCGAGCGCGGGCGCGTATCGACGGCAATGGCTCCTGGGATGTTGCCGAGGGCGGCGAGGATCTCGTCGTCCGGGAAGACGGCGTCTTCGCGGGCGCGGATGCCCCCGGTGGTGGGCGGCCGGAGAAAGATCAGTCGGCCGCCCCGGGCGCGTAGCGGCGCGGTGAGGGTCTCGAGGCGCGCGACGCGTTCGAGGAGCTCTTCTCGCGAGTACCGGGGCGCGTTTTCGAGCTCTGCTTCGGTGGGCATCGGCGGCCCCGAGACTGCGGGGTCGAAGAAGACCGAGAGTTGGCGGTCGGCTCCCATGCGGAAGCGCCCGGGCCGGGGCCGGTCGGCCTCCAGGAAACCGCGGTATACCTCGAGCGGGGAGAGTTCGGCGCGACCGAGGGTCGCCCGGGCACGCAGACCAGCGGTGAGTTGCGCCTCGATGGTTTCGGCGGGCCCTGCGAGTGCGCGTCGCCCCCTCTCGATGAAGCGACGAGCGCTCTTTTGCGTCGCCGTGTCGAGGGCGAAGAGGCTCGCGATATACTCGGCCACGATCGTGCCGCGGAAATCGGGGTCGTCGATCAGGTCGATCAGGGTCGGGCCGATCGAGGAGCCGACGATGGAAAGTTGTCGAACATCCTCTCCCGTCTCGCGTCGCCACGTCTCCAGGTCGATCGCCGCCTGTGTCATCGAGGAGCCGGCGAAGACCGTCGACTCCGGTTGAACCGCCGCGCGCTCGAGCGCCCAGATCTCCGGGGTGTCGGGAACCGTCGGGAAGAAACCGAGGGTTCGCCACTGGATCTCGAGAGCGACCAGGATGCCGGCGGAGAGGAGCACCGCCCGGCCCCAATCGCGTAGCCACCGACCCGAGGGGATTGGTCGCCTAGAACTGGAAGTAGATGAAGGCGCGGTCATCGCTCGTCGACAGTAGTGTCGCCAAAAAAAGGATCGAGAGGAGCAGGGGGCGAAGCGGGGCGGGGAACCCTGCCCACAGCTCCTCCAGGGTCGTTTCCCGCAGGCGCCAGTGCGTAGCGAGAAGGCCGCCGAGAGCTCCGAGGGCGAGGCCTGGCTCGGCCCGGGCCCAATCGATCCCTCGACCACCGGCGCCGGCCATGGCGGAGAAGATCGCGCGAGCCGTCTCGAAATCAGGGGCCCGGAAGAGCACGAAACCAGCGCTCACGAAGGTGAAGGTGGCGAGGGTCGCCAGTAGCCGGAGGGTCATCGATCCGGGACGCGCGGCCCATCGGCATTGGCCCAGTCTTCGCTCGACGGCAAGGCCGACGCCGTGGAGGCCCCCCCACGCAACGAAGGTCCACGATGCGCCGTGCCACAAACCGCCGAGCAGCATCGTGACGAAGAGGTTGGTGTACGTTTTCCAGACACCCGCCCGGTTTCCACCGAGGGTGATGTAGAGGTAGTCGCGCAGCCAACTCGAGAGCGAAATGTGCCAGCGGCGCCAAAAGTAGCGCAAGCCGACGGCCGCAAAGGGGGCACGGAAGTTGTCGGGCAGATCGAAGCCGAGGCAGAGAGCGACGCCGAGGGCGCAAAGGGAGTACCCGCCGAAGTCACAAAAGATCTGCCCGCTGAAGGCAAGCGCTCCGGTCCAGGCTTGCCATGGTTGCACCGAAGGCGCCTGTGGGAAGACCCGGTCGACGACGGGTGCGAAGATCCCGTCGGCCAGGACCACCTTTTCGAAGAGACCGATCGCGAGCATCGTGAGCCCCCATCCAAAGCGATCGGTATCGACCCGTCTCGGTTCGACGCATTGTCCGAGAAAATCCCGGGCACGCACGATGGGACCCGCCACCAACTGTGGGAAGAACGTCACGAAGAGAGCGAAGTCGAGCAGCGAACTCCACGGGCGCATCCGGCCGCGCCAGACGTCGAGCGTGTAGGAGAGAGTCTGAAAGGTGTAAAAGGAGAGGCCTACGGGGAGAACGATGTCGAGGTCCGCGGGTTGGTATTCGACACCCGCCCGAGCAGCCAGCCAGACGAAGTTGGCGAGCAGGAAGCTCCCGTACTTGAACGCGGCGAGCAGGCCCAGATTCACTGTGAGGCTGAGTCCGAGCCAAAACCGGCGTCGCCCGGGGGTGGGGGCGACGGTCAGGCGGCGCGCGGCCGTCCAATCCACCAGCGTCGAGATCCACAACAAGACGACGAAGGGCGGGTTCCACGCGGCGTAGAAGAGGTAGCTCGCCAGCACCAGGTTGAGCTTTCGCGCCCGCCAGCTCAGGGGAAGGTTGTGGACCACAACCACGAGCCCAAAAAACAGAATGAATGTCAGGCTATTGAAGGCCAATCGACCGATTCCCACGCGGCGCCGCTCGGGCTGGCCCACGCTTGCTAGCACGAATCAGGAGGTGGGGCTTGGGAGGTCGACCGTCGGGTGCCCGCAGGCCTGGCAGGCACTCGCGGCGATCGTGCCGACGCGGCCAGGGCTACCTGTCGGCCACCCGATAGCGGAGTCTGTAGCGATCAACACAGGTCACCCGACAGTTCCGACTGGGGATTGCGCCGTTCGGCCATCGATAACGACCGCTCAGTCGAAGATATTTTTGACGACGCGGCCGCGCTCTGCCACGTTTACGGCACCGTAGTTTTACTGTACACAGGCGTACCCGAACCCGTTTGCGCATACACCCAAACTTGACTGGTCTGCCGAGGCCACGAGGTGATCCCAGCAATGTCGAACATCAACCTCCCGATGAAATCCTCCGCCCACGAAGCATGCTTTGTACGGAGATCATTCCGGTGCGCCATGCGAAACGCTGGCCGGACACGTGTCCTGGTTGCTGTGGCGTGGCTCGTGCTCATGCAGCCCCTCCTCGTCGAGAGCGCCAACGCACAGTCTTGCGGTAACGGCAACGTAGGGGGCGGGGAGCAATGTGACCTTGGTGCTTTGAACGGAGCGGCCGGTTCCTGTTGCGCGTCCGACTGCACGTTCGCCCCCTCGACGACTCTCTGCAAAGGGGGTTCGGGCGACATTTGCGATCCCGACGAG